>NZ_AMYW01000037.1:0-44325 GCF_000335775.1 Flavobacterium sp. WG21 | reverse complement strand
GACTTTTTTATGTTATATGTTTTTCTTTTGTGAAATGTAAAATGCGAGTCGTAATAAGATGTGAGAAATGAAATGCTACTTAAATATCAACTCCAGAAATCATTGAGGCTCTGAATAAAAAACTTAGCATCTTAGCGCCTCAGAAGCTTAGCACCTTTAAGAAAACTACCATTCATTTACCTTATTGGCATCCATTTTTAAGAAGATAAACAGTAAAATTGTGAATCCCCAGAGTCCGGAACCTCCATAAGAAAAGAAAGGCAAAGGAACCCCAATTGTTGGGAAAATTCCAATAACCATGGCAATGTTAACAAAGAAGTGTATAAACAAAATTCCGGCAACACAATACCCGTATACCCTGCTGAATTTTGTTTTTTGTCTTTCAGCCAGATAAATAACTCTCAGAAATAAACCGGCAAAAAGCAAGATTACCACTAGAGATCCTACAAAACCCCATTCTTCACCAACAGTTGTGAAGATGTAATCGGTGTGTTGTTCAGGAACGAATCCTCCTTTGGTTTGAGTTCCTTCAAGGAAACCTTTTCCAATCCATCCCCCGGATCCAATAGCAATTTCAGATTGATTGGTGTTGTATCCAATACCTTTCATGTCAACACTTTTTCCTAATAAGATATTAAAACGGTCACGGTGGTGCTGTTTAAAAACATTATCGAAAACATAATCTACAGAGAAAACAAAAGCAGACATAACAGCTAAAAGAATACCGCTTAAGATAATATTTCTATCAACCACCCTGCCTTTGAAATGTATGATCGTTAAAACTCCTAAGGCAATTAAAATAACTACATAAGGTTCCAGAACGAGTGTTAATACAAATAATAGAATAGTAATGAATCCAGTCCATACGTACCAGGATGGTAGCCCTTCTCTATACAAAACAATAATGAAAATACTATAAATTAAAGCACTTCCTGGATCGGGTTGAGGTAAAATCAATAATACAGGTGAAAATACAATAGCCAAAGCCTGAAGCTGTCTGTTAGTGTCTTTCAGGTTGATTTGTGTGTCACTTAAATATTTGGCCAATGCCAATGAAGTGGCTGCCTTGGCAAACTCAGATGGCTGCAAAGTGAAGCTGCCAATAGCGTACCAACATCTTTGTCCGGCAATAGTTTTTCCGAATAAGAACAAACCGGCTAAGGACAACAGTGAAACGCCAAAAATAATAGTCGCATATTTCTCGTAGAACTTTCCATCTACAAAAAGCACCACAAAAATCAGAGGAATGGTACATCCGATAAAGATTAATTGCTTTTGGTAAGTTCCTTCGGTTGATAATAAAGAGGAAGAATAGATGTTCAGCCACCCTAATATCACCAACGAAATGTAGATAAAAACGCTTATCCAGTCAATGTTATTTTTTACACTTTGATTTTTCATTTGAAATAATCTTTGTTAGTTCTTTTTAGTGGTGTCTGATACTGTTTTTTTAACTTCTGCTTTAGGTGTCACCGGTTTAACGGGAACAATTTTAGCTTTTAAAGTAGAATCTTTTGGTGTAGATTCAATGGCACTGGCTTCGTTCATACCGCCCAGTTTTGCATATTCGCTGGCTAAGCTTTTGTTTAAAACCCTTGTTTCTAAATCGGTCCTGGTGATTTTATGTCTCAGATATTTTTCGATCATTAAACTGGCAATCGGCCCCGCAACTGTTGCTCCGAACCCTCCATTTTCAATCATAATTGCAATTGCAATTTTTGGATTATCCTTTGGTGCAAAAGCCACAAATATAGAGTGATCTTTAAGCTGTGTTCTTTTGCCGTTAATTTTTGCAAAATTTTCTGCAGTACCTGTTTTTCCACAAATATCAATGCCTTCTACCCTAAGGGCGTAAGCTGTTCCTTTGTTATACACATCAAACAAACCGCTTATGACTGGCGGAAAATATTTTTGGTCAATTGTGGTAACATGTTTAGTGGTGAATTTTGCATCAATTTTCTTTCCTTCAATCTTTTTAATGATGTGAGGGGTATAATAGTATCCCTGATTGGCGACAGTTGCCATCATATTGGCTAGTTGGATTGGAGTCATTAAAACTTCTCCCTGACCAATAGCATTTGATACGATGGTTGTACTTCTCCAGCCTCCGTTAGGATAAATTCTTTTATATGTTTTTGATGTTGGGATATTTCCTCTTTTACCTGTTGGCAGGTCATAGCCCATAAATTGTCCCAAGCCGAAACTTTTAATGTGATCGCTCCATACATCTACCGCCTTAGCAGGATTGTTATATTTGTTAATGGTTAGCATGTAAGATTGTGCAAAATAGGTGTTACAGGAATTGTAAATCCCATTGTGTAATTGATGAGGGCCAAAACCGTGGCATTTCATAAAACGACCTCTACCATAGCTAAATCCATGGTGGCACATAAAAGTGGTCTGCTCGTTGATAACACCTTCCTGTAAAGCAACCAGACCGGTAAGAATTTTAAACGGAGAACCGGGAGGGTACTCTGCTAAAAGGCCTCTGTCGTATAATGGTTTTGCAATCGAATCGTGATATAAAAGGGTGTAATTTTTAGATCGTTGTCTTCCAACTAAAATTCCGGGATCATAAGAAGGAGCGGTTACTAATGCCAAAATCTCCCCACTTTTAGGTTCGATAGCGACAATTCCTCCTCTTTTATTGATCATTAACTCTTCTCCGTATTTTTGAAGCTCGGCATCAATTGTTAAGTTGATGTCTTCTCCTGCTACGGCGATAGTATCGTATCTACCCTCTTTGTAAGAGCCAATTTCTCTATTGTATTTGTCTTTCTGAATATATTTTACACCTTTAATACCTCTAAGGATGTCTTCGTAGCTTTCTTCAACACCTTGCTTTCCAATTAAATCTCCACTATTGTAGTAAGGGTTTTTGGCAATTTGTCGTTCGTTTACCTGTGTGATAAAGCCAAAGATGTTGGCACCGTAATCTACTTCATAGTCACGAAGAGAACGCTTTTGAAAATAAAAGCCTTCATATTTTCGAATTTTTTCCTGAAAAGCGGCGAATTCATTTTTGTTCAGCTGTGCTAAAAATACCGAAGGCAGTCTTGGACTGTATACCTTGGCCTTGGCAATTCTTTTATCGTACTCTTCTCTGGTAATGTTTAATAAAGCACAGAATTCAGGAATATTAAGGTCTTCTTTGATTTCTCTCGGAATCACCATGATGTCATAAGAAGCCTGATTGGCAACCAATAATTTTCCATGTCGATCATAAATATAACCTCTTTCCGGATAGTCATACTTTTTCTTTATGGCATTATTTTCGGATTTTAACTTAAACGAATCATCGATAATCTGCAAATAAAAGATCCTGATCACTAGCAAGGATGCTGCAATAATAATTAAAGAGGGCAGCAAAACTTTTCTCATCGTTTATTAGGCTTAATAAGGTAAATTATGATAATTGAGGTGATTATGGTAAAGATCGAACTAAATAAAGTTCGGAGCAAAACATCCAGAATAAATTTGAACTGAAAAGCTTCGAGAATAAATAACACGATGTGGTGTAATACAACAGAAACTAAAATAAATGAAAATCGTTCGGGAGTTAAGGAATCATTCAGTTTAATAGTTTGATATTCATAACTAAGTCCAAACGAGAATTTAAAAATATAAGGCCTGTAATAAGCCAGTACAAGACAGGCTGCTGCATGAATTCCTCCCGAATTACAAAACATATCCATGATAATTCCAAGTAAAAAACTCGAAACGATCAAACCCGTTCGGTTGCTGTTTACCGGATACAAAATAATGTACAAGATATATGGGAAGGGACTTATGTACCCTAAAAAATTCATATTATTGAAAATAACAACCTGAATTGCTAGTAACATAATAAATCGAAAAATATTGAGTAACAAAGCGCTATTCATTTTTCTCCTTGTTTTCTAAATTAATAAGTTCTTCTCTGTCCTTGCTCTTGATGATGTATACGTGCCCCAAGTTGGTCATATCGTTAAACAGTTTAACATTTATAACGTAGTAACTTGTGTTTTTCTCAATATAGATCTTGTCAACCGTTCCAATGTTGATTCCTTCAGGGAAAATTACCGATTGTCCTCCGGTTACGATGGTGTCACCTTTTCTGATGGAAGCTAATCTCGGAACATCTTTTAACTGTGCAAATCCGGTACTTTTACCGTCCCAGGTCAATGATCCAAAATGATTTGACTTTTTAATCTTGGCATTGATTTGAGATTTTGTATTCAAAATACTTACGACAGTCGCATATCTTGGTGATGTGTCATCAATAATACCAATAATTCCTAAGCTATTGATTACCCCCATATCTGGTTTAACGCCATCGTTTGCCCCTGAGTTAAGCGTGATGAAATTTTCATGTGTGTTATAGGAGTTGTGAATTACTTTTGAAACAATAATATCCGCAGGTTTAACTCCTTTTACACTGTCTGCCAAAGGTAGTTTTGTGGTGTCTTGTTTGTTGAATAATAGACTTTTTAATCTTGCGTTTTCAAGTACAAGTTCGTCATTTTCAGTTCTTAAATTCAAATATTCATTTACGCGATTGATTCTTTCATAAACACCTCCGCTTAGAAAATTGGCCGAACTGATTATTTTGCTTCTGTGGTAAGAATGAGACTGAACTGTGAGTGCCAACGAAATACCTAAAAGCAGCAAAAACAGCAATCGATTACTGTTTCTTATAATGAAATTAAAAATTTGCTGCATTTCTTGTGTGGTTATTTTGTTTCAGGATATGCTTTTGGTTTCAAATTTAATCAGAGCCAAATGTTTAATTTGGCTCCGAGAAAATATATTGATTGTTATTATGGATCTTATTTGATTAAGATACTTTTGAACTTTGTAATGTTTTTAAGTGCCATTCCGGTTCCACGAACAACAGCTCTTAACGGGTCTTCAGCAATATAAACAGGTAAATCTGTTTTTTGCGAAATACGTTTGTCAAGACCTCTTAACATCGATCCACCACCAGCTAAATAAATACCTGTGTTGTAGATATCGGCTGCTAATTCCGGCGGAGTCTGAGATAATGTTTCCATTACCGCATCTTCAATACGCTGAATCGATTTGTCAAGTGCTTTTGCAATTTCACGGTAAGAAACATCTACTTGTTTTGGTTTCCCTGTAAGTAAGTCTCTACCCTGAACAGACATATCTTCCGGTGGTCCGTCTAAATCTTCGATTGCGGCACCAATTTGAATTTTTATTTTCTCTGCAGTACTTTCTCCAACAAAAAGGTTGTGTTGCGTACGCATGTAATAAACAATATCATTTGTGAAAACGTCACCTGCAATTTTTACAGATTTGTCACACACAATTCCACCTAGTGCGATAACGGCAATTTCTGTAGTACCACCTCCAATATCAACAATCATGTTTCCTTTTGGCTGCATGATATCGATACCAATACCAATTGCTGCTGCCATTGGTTCGTGAATTAAGTAAACTTCTTTTCCGTTTACTCTCTCACAAGATTCTTTTACCGCTCTCATCTCCACTTCGGTAATACCGGATGGAATACAAACCACCATTCTTAAAGCCGGAGTGAACATGCGTTTTTTTAATGCCGGAATGCTTTTGATGAACATGTTGATCATCTTTTCCGAAGCATCAAAATCAGCAATTACACCGTCTTTCAAAGGCCTTATGGTCTTGATGTTTTCATGCGTTTTACCTTGCATCATATTGGCTTCCTTACCAACAGCAATGATTTTGCCTGATATTCTATCACGTGCAACGATCGATGGACTATCAATAACAACTTTATCATTATGTATGATTAAAGTGTTTGCGGTACCAAGGTCTATCGCAATATCCTCGGTCATGAAATCAAAAAATCCCATAAGTTTTTTAGGGGTTTAAAATGTTATAAATTATTTTGAACAAAGTTAAACAAATTAATGTTTAAAATGACGTGTTCCCGTAAATACCATTGCAAGATTGTTTTCATTGCAATAATTTATGCTTAATTCGTCTTTTATTGAGCCTCCTGGCTGAATAACAGCAGTTATTCCTGCTTTTTTGGCTAATTCTACACAATCCGGAAATGGAAAAAATGCATCACTTGCCATCGAAGCACCGGTTAAATCAAATCCAAAAGCTTTTGCTTTGTCAACTGCCTGAACTAAAGCGTCAACTCTTGAAGTCTGACCTGTTCCTGACGAAATTAATGTTCCGTTTTTAGCAAATACGATTGTATTTGATTTGGTGTTTTTACAAATTTTTGAAGCAAATATCAAATCTTCTATTTCTTCAGCTGTAGGCTCAGTAATAGTAACGGTTTTTAAATGCTCTTTAGTATCTGTAATATTATTTCTGTCCTGAATTAACAATCCGTTAAGACATGTTCTTACTTGTCTTGTTGGTAATTCAACTTCATTTTGAATTAAAATAATTCTGTTTTTCTTTTCTTGTAGTATTGTAATTGCCTCTTCGTCATAACTTGGAGCGATTACTACTTCACAGAACAATTTATTGATTTCTTCTGCTGTTGCAACATCAATTTTAGTATTTGCAATCAAAACTCCACCAAAAGCAGATGTTGGATCACAAGCCAGTGCTGCTAAATAAGCCTCACTAATTGTTTTTCTTGAAGCTAAACCACAAGCGTTATTGTGTTTTAAAATGGCAAATGTTGGGCCGTCAGTTTTGAACTCATTAATTAAGTTTACTGCAGCATCAACATCTAACAAGTTGTTGTATGATAATTCTTTTCCGTGAACTTTTTTGAACATAGCATCAAAATTGCCAAAGAAGAATCCTTTTTGATGAGGGTTTTCACCGTATCTTAAAACCTGACCATCTGCAATACTTTCTTTGTAAATGGTTTCGTCAGTGTTGAAATAGTTAAAAATAGCTCCGTCGTAGTGAGAGGAGACGTGGAATGCTTTGGTAGCCAATAATCTTCTGTTTTCAAGAGTAGTTGCTCCATTTTGCGCTGTAATCAAATCTAAAAGCAGGCTGTATTCGTTTACCGAAGCAACAATTACAGTGTCTTTGAAATTTTTTGCACCGGCACGGATCAAAGAAATTCCGCCAATGTCAATTTTTTCAATAATATCTTGCTCACTTGCACCTGAGGCAACTGTTTTTTCGAACGGGTACAAATCAACGATTACTAAATCAATCTGAGGAATATCAAATTCTTTCATCTGCTGAACGTCACTTTCGTTATCCTGACGGTTCAAAATTCCACCAAAGATTTTCGGGTGAAGTGTTTTTACTCTTCCTCCAAGAATTTCAGGGAAAGAAGTAATGTCTTCAACAGGAACAACAGGAATACCAAGGTTTTTTATGAAATCTTCGGTTCCTCCGGTCGAGTAAAGTGTTACATTTTGTTCGTGTAATTTTCTAACGATTGGCTCTAAACCGTCTTTTGAAAAAACAGAGATTAATGCCGATTGTATTGTTTTAGTTGTGCTCATCGTGTAGTTATGATTTTTGAGACTGCAAAAGTAGTTTTTTTATATATTATTTTAAAGAAAATTAATGTAACATTATGCTAAAAAAATCTACTGATGAGTAAGTTAACTTTTATTAGGTTTTTGATTTTAAATTATTGAATTTTACTTTATTGAAAAATACGACTATATGCTTGTTTATCTAAGATTATTAAAAGAAAGTTTGGGTTTTGCCGTAAATGCGCTGCGAAATAATAAACTGCGAACGTTGTTGTCGTTATTAGGGGTTACGATCGGAATTTTTTCGATTATTGCTGTTTTGGCAGCGGTCGATTCTTTAGATCGTAAAATTTCTAAAGATTTGAGTAGCTTAGATAAAAATACAATTTATTTAATGAAGTTTAGTTTTGGACCTTCTGAAATTCCACAATGGAAAAGAGATCAGTTTCCAAATGTGAAATATGATGAGTATGTAGGGCTGAAAAATTCATTGACCAATACGGATCAGGTGGCGTATCAGCTTTTTGTGAAACACGAAAGTTTAAAATACGATTCAAAAACCGTAAGTGATGTAAATATTATCCCGTCGTCGAATGAAATTGTAAATATTGAAGGGTTAAGTTTTGATAAAGGGAGATTTTATACCGAATCTGAGTCGAATTCCGGTGCGGCTGTTATTGTTTTGGGTTACGAAATTGCTGAAGGGCTTTTCGGCACAAGTGATCCTATTGGGAAAAGTATCCGTTTGTACGGACAACGCTTTAATGTAATTGGTGTAATTGCAAAACAAGGAGCAGGTTTTTTTGGAGACAGTAATGATACATCGGTTTATTTGCCGGCTAATTTTTTACGCCGAATGTATGGTGATAGTGATGCCATGACACCCGTAATTGTTGTGAAGCCTGTAAAAGGGATCGATATGGATGCTTATAAAGCACAGGTGGCACAAAAAATAAGAGCTATTCGTGGTATGAAAGCCGGAGAAATAGATAATTTCTTTATTAATGTACTTTCCGGATTTACCGATTTTATAGATGGAATTTTAGGACAGATGAATGTTGTGGGATGGATTATCAGTGGATTTTCTCTTCTGGTAGGTGGTTTTGGAATTGCCAATATTATGTTTGTATCTGTAAAAGAAAGAACCAATTTAATCGGAATTCAGAAATCACTGGGCGCTAAAAACCGATTTATTTTATTTCAATTTTTGTTTGAAGCAGTAATTCTTTCTGTTATTGGTGGAATAATAGGTTTGGTGATGGTTTGGGGAATTGCACTGGTCTTAACAAAAATGCTTGATTTTGAATTTGTTCTTAGTTTCGGGAATATAATTTTAGGAACCACTCTCGCCGCATTTATCGGTCTAATTTCGGGAATATTGCCGGCAATCTCCGCTGCAAATCTGGATCCGGTTGAAGCCATTCGAACCGGGATGTAGGCATTCTGCTAAAAAATCAATTTTTAACCGTTATTATTTTAGCTCAGCTGTTGAATTTTATCGTAATTTTAATACCCTAACTTAAAAAGCGATACGATGATACCAGTTAAAGCTTATGCAGCCTATGATGCTGTTAATCCGTTAAAACCCTACACGTTTGAAAGAAAAGAAGTAGGTGCCCATCAGGTTCAGATAGAAATTCTGTACAGTGGTGTATGCCATTCAGATATTCATACCGCAAAAGGGGATTGGGGGCCCGTAAATTACCCTTTAGTTCCCGGTCACGAAATTGTAGGCCGAATTGTTGCTGTTGGAAGCGAAGTTTCTAAGTTTAAAATTGGAGAGCTGGCAGGAGTGGGGTGCTTTGTAGATTCCTGCAGAGTCTGTCCAAGCTGTCAATCCGGCGAAGAGCAATTTTGTGATGAAGGAATGACCGGAACTTACAATGGTGTAGAGAGAGGAACGGATATTCCAACCAAGGGAGGATATTCAACCAGTATTATTGTAGATGAAAGTTATACGCTTCACGTTTCTGAAAAACTCGATATCAAAGGAGTTGCTCCGTTATTATGCGCCGGAATTACAACTTATTCGCCTTTGCGTTATTTAAAAGTAGGTAAAGGGCATAAAGTTGGAGTTTTAGGGCTTGGGGGATTAGGTCATATGGCTGTGAAATTTGCAGTTTCTTTTGGTGCCGAAGTTACAATGTTAAGCCACTCTCCTTCAAAAGAAGCCGATGCTAAAAAGTTAGGCGCGCATCATTTTGCTTTAACCTCAAATCCGGAAACAATGGAATCGCTTGCCAATAGTTTCGATTTTATTCTGAATACAGTTTCTGCCAAACACGATCATAATGCCTATCTGAATTTGTTAACGACAAACGGAACCATGATTGTAGTAGGTGCTCCGCCTGCACCTGCCGAAATTCCTGTTTTTACTTTAATCATGAAAAGAAGAAGTATTATTGGAAGCTTGATTGGAGGAATCAGAGAAACTCAGGAAATGCTGGATTACTGCGCCGAGCATAATATTACTTCAGATGTTGAGATTATCGATATGGGGTATATTAATGAAGCTTACGACCGAATGAATAAAAGCGATGTGAAGTATCGTTTTGTAATTGATATGGCTTCTTTGAAGTAGTTTTTTTAAGGTTCAGAGAGGCAAAGGTTCAAAGGTTTTTTTCTTTCTGTAAACTTTGCGAGCCTTGCGGTTAAGATTTAAACGCAAGGCTCGAAGAGTTTTTTATTTTGAAGATTTGGTATAAATTTTAGTATTCCTTAATGTCTAAAGACTTTCAGTTTTTAAGATATTAGTTGTCTACTTTTTTGTATTCTAGCGTTCCTATCTGATCGTTAGTAATAACTCGCTTTTTGCTATCGAAGTAATCAATCTGGAATTTTACAGGAATTAAATTAACAGTAACGGTTAAAACATCGTTCTTTTTTGAAAGTTTCCATTTGCCGTTGGTGTTTTTGTCTCCCACAATTCCTGTGAATTTTTGATCTTCCTGGAAAACCTGAAATACCTGATCACTCTTGAATTTTTCTTTTATATCTTTTTCTTTCCCGTTTTTGGTAAGTCTTATCAGTTGCCATTTTCCAATAAGTTCTTTTGACGTTTGTGCCTGAATGGAAAGTGAAGCTAACGTAATTAGTGCTAGAAAAACAATCTTTTTCATAAGAATATGGTTTTAAAGTTAGATTTTGAGGAACTAATATGTTTCTGAACGAACTTATTTTTCTTTCAGTAATTTTTCTAAATACTCAACTTTTTCTTTTTCAGCTTGGACTAAACGCTCAAAAAGTTCCACTACTTTGTCTATTGGATTAAAGGAACAATGGCTTGGACTGAATATTCCATTTACGCCATTGCTAGTGCTATTATCATAAAAATTATTAAAATAACTGATCATGTTTTCTTCGTTAAAGTTTTTTATAGCCTCAACACTTACGCCAAGAGCTTTGGCTACTTCTGCAAGTTTTGCATCATCTATGGTTTCGCTATTCTCTATTGTGGATACGGTTTGCTGGGAGGTTCCTAAAGCCTGAGCCAAAGCTTCCTGCTTCATGTCTTTAAGTTCACGAATACGACTAATTTTTCGTCCTATGTGATTTGGTTTTGTTGCTGTACTCATAATTCAAAGATATTTATAAAGCTTTAATAAAAATGGCATTTGGTAAAAAACACATCAATTATTGTGAGATACATTTTTAATAGTTCGTTTGGGTTAAAGCTATTATAATAGATTGATGTATGTAGAGCAAAAATACAATTTTTCAGACAAGTATTAATTAGTTGCTATTAAAATTGTTAGTTAAGAAAATTCCGTAGGAATGAAATATTGATAAAGAATATGATTTATCATGTTGAAGTTACACACTGATAAAAATTCCGTAGGAATGAAATATCGGTAGCAACGGAATTCATTCCGTTGAATATGGTCAATTATACATCGGTGAGTTCCGGAGGAACGGTATATTTTGTTGGTTATAAAAATAAAAAAATCCCAAGAAGCAATTTCTTGGGATTTGGTATGATTTAGAAGTTTAAAAACTATCTAATATCGTTATTCTGAATCAAATCGATGTACAAGTTGATTTTGTCTTTCAATTCTTTTCTTGGCGTGATAAAGTCAAGGAAACCGTGCTCTAATAAGAACTCAGCAGTTTGGAAACCTTCCGGTAAATCTTTTCCGGTGGTGTCACGAACTACACGCGGACCAGCGAAACCAATCAATGCGCCTGGCTCAGAAATGTTGATATCTCCTAACATAGCGTATGATGCAGTTGTTCCTCCGGTTGTTGGATCTGTACAAAGAGAGATGTAAGGTAATTTAGCTTCTGCTAATTGTGCTAATTTCACAGATGTTTTTGCTAATTGCATTAAAGAATAAGCAGCTTCCATCATACGAGCTCCACCAGATTTAGAAATCATTACAAAAGGCAGTTTGTTTTTGATAGCGTGATCAATACCTCTGGCAATTTTTTCACCTACAACAGCTCCCATAGATCCACCGATAAAAGCGAAATCCATACAGCAAATTACAAGCTCTTTTCCTTTAGATTTTCCCACTCCGGTACGCACAGCGTCTTTCAGATGGGTTTTTTCCATAACGTCTTTCAGTCGTTCCGCATATTTTTTTGTATCCACAAAATGCAGAGGATCTTTAGAAGTCATGTTTTTATCTAATTCAACAAACTCATTATTGTCAAATAAAATTTCAAAATAGGTTGCGCTTCCAATTCGAACATGAAAATCATCTTCAGGGCTTACAAATAAGTTTCGGGCTAATTCGTCAGCATCAATAATTTTTCCTGTTGGAGATTTGTACCACAATCCTTTCGGAACGTCCATCTTATCTTCTGTAGCGGTCGTAATCCCTTTTTCCTGTCTTTTAAACCAAGCCATATTGAGTATTTTTTTTGTTTCAGGTTTCAGGTTTCAAGTTGAGAAACCTGAAACTTGAAACCTGAAACTTTCAACTTTTTTATTATAATGTATTTACGTTATTTAAGTCTGCAAAAGCTTGCTCAAGTCTTGTATTGAACGTTACTTCGCTTTCACGTACCCATTTTCTTGGGTCATAATATTTTTTGTTCGGAACATCAGCACCTTCCGGGTTACCAATTTGAGTTTTTAGATAGTCAATGTTTTTAACCATATAATCACGAATTCCTTCTGTATATGCAAATTGTAAATCGGTATCGATATTCATTTTGATTACTCCGTATCCAATTGCTTCTCTGATTTCTTCAAGTGTAGAACCTGAACCTCCGTGGAAAACAAAATCTACCGGATTATGACCCGTGTTGAATTTGTTTTGAACGAAATCCTGAGAATTTTTTAAGATTTTTGGAGTCAATTTTACGTTTCCTGGTTTGTAAACACCGTGAACGTTTCCAAAAGCAGCAGCAATTGTAAATTTAGGGCTTATTTTAGATAATTCTTCATAAGCATAAGCAACTTCTTCTGGCTGAGTATATAATTTTGAACTGTCAACGTCAGAGTTGTCAACACCATCTTCTTCACCACCTGTAATACCAAGTTCGATTTCCAATGTCATTCCCATTTTACTCATTCTTGCCAAATATTCTTTGCAGATTTCGATGTTTTCTTCGATTGGCTCCTCAGATAAGTCAATCATGTGAGAACTGTATAATGGTTTTCCTGTTTCTGCAAAATGTTTTTCAGAAGCATCTAATAAACCATCAATCCAAGGTAATAATTTTTTTGCACAGTGGTCAGTATGAAGAATTACAGTTGCTCCGTAAGCTTCTGCCAAAGTATGAATATGTTTTGCTCCGGCGATTCCACCAGCGATTGCTGCTTTTTCACCTGCATTAGATAATCCTTTTCCAGCGTTAAACTGTGCTCCTCCGTTTGAAAATTGAATGATAACCGGTGCATTTAATTTTGCTGCAGTTTCAAGAACTCCATTGATTGTGCTTGAACCAGTAACATTTACTGCAGGTAATGCAAATCCTTTTTCTTTCGCATAATTAAAGATCTCCTGAACCTGATCTCCCGTAGCTACTCCCGGTTTAATATTGTGTGCCATTGTAATTTTTTTTAGTTGTTTTTAGTTTTTAGGTTGCAAAAATAAGAATTAATTAGCATTAGAATGGATAATTTATTCCAAAATTTAAAACCGAGTGCCCAAAATTGTATTCTTTAAACCAGCGATCTCCCTTCTCATGTGCTGGGTTATAGGTCTTAAAGCCCATATCTAAACGGATAACAAAAAAGCTTAAATCGTAGCGTAAACCAAATCCTGTACCCAGTGCAATTTCAGCTAAATCGTTTACGCCAGAGAATTTTGCTTTCTCATCAATCACATTATCGAGCACATTCCAGATATTTCCGGCGTCTGCAAAGATGGCTCCTTTAACAGCGCCAAAAATTTTAAAACGAAGTTCGGCACTCATTGCTATTTTCATATTGGCCTCGTTGAAATCATTTGCGGCATTTGTGCTTCCGGGACCCAAAGAATAGGGCTGCCATGCGCGGTTGTCGTTTGAACCTCCTGCATAATAACTTCGTGAAAACGGGATATAATTTGAATTTCCAAATGGAACCGCAATTCCGAAAAAGGTTCTTACGGCCAGTACTTTTTCTTTTCCAAAATCCCAGTGTTTGATATAATCAAATTCAGTTTTGATGTATTCTGAATATTCCAGATTAAAAATTTCATAATTGCCTTTGTCATTTTTTTGAAAATTCCCAATGTTTGAAATAGCTGATAGCAAAGTACCGGCTGATTCTATTTTGGTTTTAAACTGATAGAATGTATTATCGGCAAGATCTTTTTTTGTGGTTTTGGTAAAAGTATAGCTTGTGGCCAGAATAAAGTCATTCTCGGTTAGACGAATTCTTCTTTCTTCAATGCTTTTTACATCTTTATAGTCCTGATCTGGAAGGACTAAAGTAGAGTTGGGGGACAATACATCATTGGTAAACCCTGTAGTTCCTTTGGGAATGCTTAGGTTTCGATCGTCTGGACTGTTATAATAATCCTCATTTTTATTGTATATCGTACCAATATTGTTTAATTCTCTATAAGATGTTCTATAAACGTTAAAGTAGTTATCCGGATTTAAATTTCGTACGAATTGTGCATTAAGGAGTTCAAGTTTTGCCGTATTCCCTCGTTTAGGAGACCAGTTGTAAGCGATTCCTCCTGTGAAATTTTCTTTGTCCAGTCCAATATTTCTTTGTTTAGAGAAACCTGCAGCAACGCTGGTGGAAGGAATCATTCTTTTTGGAATAATTTTTTCTGTTCCAAAAGGCAGTAAGATTCTTGGGAAATTTAGTTTCAAATCGAGACCATATTCAGAAACGTTGAAGAAATTGTTGTTGGGGTTCGCCATATCTCTGGATGACCCTAAATTTAATCGAGTAGAGATTTCCAAAGTTTCGGCTCTGTTAAAAACGTTACGAATAGTTTCGGAAATACTTGCTCCAATACCAAAATCCTGAATGTTAGAATGTGTAACGTCAAAAGTAGCTCCAAAGCTGTATTTTTTTCTTGGAGTAAGATAGACATTAGCAATTAAGGACTGCGCAGTTGAGTCGCGTTTGTCGACTGTATACTGAATAGACGGATAATTGAAAATTTTCAGATTGTTCAGGTATCTTGAGGAAAGAGTAGTTCTGGTGTCTGAAAAAGTACTTCCCTTAGTGATAAAAACTGCATCGGTAATGGCTCGTGGTCTGTATTTTAGTTTTTTATAACTGTATAGATTAAAGTTGTTGTAGGTGGTGCTGTCTGTGATTTTATTTTTTGCATTTGTTGCAGAATAATCAGTGTAGATGTTGACATCACTAATTTTGTACAGTTTAAAAGGTTCTGTTCTGCTTGAATCTCTTCCCTGGATGTTATTGTTGTTTACAATCAAAGTTACATTGGCTTTGTCTTTTTTGCCAATAGTATCAATATCAAAAGTCACATAAGTAGGCTGGAAATAATAGGCTCCGTGGTTTCTAAAGTAGGTCGTAAGACGATTTTTTTCTTCTTCAAAATCTACGGTTTTATATTGTTTTCCTGATTTTAAAACCGAAGGGTCAGGGTTAACTTTGTATAACGAGTCTAATGCAGGAGTCATTATTTTCGTTTTGATAGTGTCTAAAGTATAAGCAGGTCCGGTTGTAATATTGTAGTTTATCTTGGCTTTTTTTCTTCCAACACTGTCAATATTATAATCTGTTGCAACTTTAAAATAACCACTGTTGAAATAATAATATTTTAGACGAAGGAGTGTTTTCTTTGTTTTTGCAGTATCAATAATTACCGGAGCTTCACCGGTGCTTTTCAGAAATTCATGAATACCTTTGTACATAAAGGATTGTCCCAGACGATCAACTTGTTTTGCAGATAAGAGTTTCGACTGGCGTTCGTACAAACCCGGATTGTTTTTGAATTTAGCTTTATAGGTTGAATCCGGATTTAAATTGGCAAGGTTGTATAAATTCAAACGAAGACGATATCCTAATAGGGTACCATTCGGTTTTTGGTACATTTGATTGAAAGCAGTTTCGTCGTTAGTTGACTTGCCATTTACAAGGATAGTATTTTTAACAAGAAGGTTTTTTCCATCAGGAACTCTTTTTACAGCATTACAAGCGCAAATAAATATTGCTATTAGGATAAATGCTATTATTTTTGTGGAATTCTTTTTCAAGTGTTCTTAAATATTTAATTCAAAAGTACATTATTTTATGGTTAGTAAAAACCAAATAAAGCTTATCTCAGGGTTACATCAAAAAAAGCAACGTTTTGCAAATCAATTGTTTTTCGCCGAGGGAGTAAAAGTAATTCAAGAATTGTTGCAATCCAATTTTGAACTAGAGCATTTATACACGACTCTAAATGATTTTGAAGAGGTTCATTCTTCAAAGCGAACTTTAATTTATGAGCAGGAACTTAAAAAAATAAGTGCTTTATCTACTCCTAATTCCTGTTTGGCTGTTTTTAAAATTCCTGCCGAAAATAAAATAATCGATTCAGGTCTGATTTTGGCCTTGGACGATATTCGTGATCCCGGAAATTTAGGAACCATTTTACGCCTTTGTGACTGGTTTGGGATCAAGCAAATTGTTTGTTCAAAAGAAACCGTCGATATTTACAATCCAAAGGTGGTGCAGGCTACCATGGGTTCTATTACCAGAGTAAACGTTAATTATGTTGATCTCGAAACGTTTATAGCTCAAACAAAATTAGCTGTATTTGGAACTTTTATGGACGGCGAAAATATCTATAAAACCGATCTTCCTCAGGATGGAATCATTATCATGGGCAATGAAGCCAATGGGATTTCATCGGAAATTGAAAAAATGGTTACAAGCCGACTTACCATTCCAAGATTTGGAGAGCTGCAAAAAACAGAAAGTTTAAATGTAGCTACCGCAACAGCAATTATTCTTAGTGAATTTAAACGAAATAGTTAAGTATTTGTTTTAATGAAAAGTAAAATTTATTAAAATAGCTCTTGATTTCATAGAATCAATATTGTCAGTCCAAGGGCTAGGTCCGTTTGCCGGATTATCACGAATTAATTCGTCTGAAATTCCAAACATTCCTCGAATAGAAGGAGAGAAGATAAAATATTCAGAGAAAATGTCTATTCCAAAACCTAGCTCATAAGCGGCAGTCCATTGTTTTACTCTGAATTTTCCTTCGAAGTTATCGTCTTTTGATTTAGCATTGCTGGATAGGTTAAGTGTCGAAGACATTCCGCCAACTAAATAAGGACGAATGTTTCCGGTACGCAATGCCGAGAATTTTAAGAGTAAAGGAAAGTGGATATACGTACTGTTTACTTCTCTAAGATAGTCTTTTTGCAAAGGCAAATTGGGGTAATACAAGTCACGTTTGGTATAGTACAATCCCGGTTCAAAACGAAGATTAATGTATTCCTGTAATCTTAAATCGGCTACAACACCAACATTAAAACCGGTAGTCTTTTTTGTCTGAACATCAGGACCAGGAGATTTGTAGTCAAACTTAAAGTCAAAACTGTTAAACCCAAGGTAATAACCGAAATACAGGCGTTGTTTTTGCCAGTTTTCAAGATTAATGATAGGATCTTTGCTGAACATGCTTTTAGCAAATTGCGAATATCCTTGCGTCGATAAGACTAATAGAAGTAAGACTACAATTTTTTTCATACTATTTTTTAGAGGCAGAATAAATGGTTGCAACACCAAAAGTTTGAGGCATTGCTACAACATCTATAAACCCAATTTTTCTTAAAATATTGTTCAGAGCTTCTCCGTAAGGAAAAACTGCAGCAGATTCAGATAAATAACCATAGGCTGAATTGTCTTTAGAAAAGAGTTTTCCAATAATGGGAAGGATATTTTTGCTGTAAAATTTATAGCCTTGTTTGTATGGTGTTTTGTCAGGAACAGAGGTTTCCAGAATTACAAAAACTCCATTTGGTTTTAAAACCCTTAGAATTTCCGCAAATCCTTTTTCCAGGTTTTCGAAATTTCGAACGCCAAATCCAACCGTTATAGCATCGAAATAATTGTCTTCAAAAGGAATTTTCTCAGAATCTCCCAAAACTAAATCTATAGTATTGGATAATCCTTTTGCCTGAACTTTTTTCTTTCCCACTTCAAGCATACCAGCCGAAATATCTAAACCGATAATTTTTTCAGCATTGGTCTGCGACATTAATATGGCAAGATCACCGGTTCCGGTTGCAATATCAAGAATGATTTTTGGTTTTGTATCCGAAACAATTTTGAGTACTTTTTTTCGCCACTTGGTGTCAATTCCAAATGAGATCACACGATTTAAATTATCATAGTTACCGGAGATGTTGTCAAACATTTGGGCAACTTGCTCTTTTTTACCTAAAGAAGAGTCTTTATATGGAGTTATTTTTTCAGACATTATTTTAATTTACGCAAATATAATACAATCTGTCTTAACTGTATTGGGTTTTTTATTTTGTGCTTTAAATGTTTTAAAAGTAAGGGTTTAATTGATGTTGAATGTCAAATTTTTTAGCATCACCAAAAATGGTTACTTTGAAAAAATCACTAAAAGTGGGTATTGTGGAACGATGGATTTATATGCACTTTTGTCATAGTAATAATGATGAAGTTTAAAAGATTGATCGTTACAAATGGCTTAAAGTAACTGAGTATTATTTTTGCACTTGTGCTTAAGTTTGTCAGGAAAGAAGTTAAAGAAGTATTGTTTTGGGGTCAATACTCTATTTTTTAAAAGTGTGAAATACGTTCTTAGGATTAAAATTTGTTTTTGGAAATTTGCCTTTAATATCTTAGTGGTATTTGTTGTTAAAGGCGTCCCTTGAGATTATATCTCAACAAACAGTGTTATTTAATTATTTCAAATGTTATTCTTAATATTTGTTATTTTATCAAAACTATTTCCTGAGTGAGTCCATTTAGAAGATCAATCATTTTTGAAAAACATCCTCCAAAAGAGGATGTTTTTTTATTTTCTGATATACGTTTCGTAAGTATAATCGTAAAGATGTTTTTCGTCTTTAAAGTTTTCTTCTGATTCTACAAGCTGCCATTCTGTTTCATTGATTACAGGAAAGAAAGTATCTGCTTCAAAAGTATGATGTACTTTGGTAACTTCAATAATATCGGTATATGGCAAACCAAGATTGTAGATTTCACCACCTCCAATAATATAGGAGTCTTCGTTTTCAGGACATACGGCTATCGCTTTTTCGATAGAATCAACAACAATACAGCCTTCCGGTTGATAATCATTTTGACGTGTTATTACAACGTGTACTCTGTTTGGTAAAGGTTTAGGGAAGCTTTCAAAGGTTTTTCTTCCCATAATAATATGATGGTTGGTAGTAAGCGATTTAAATCTTTTAAAATCATTTGGTAAATGCCAAACTAAATCATTGTTCTTTCCCAGTGCGTTATTTTCGGCAACAGCCGCTATCATTATAATCATGGCATTCTAAACTAAATTTTATTTTCAGAATCTTCACTTACTTTCGATTCTAACTGACTAATTCTCTTTTGTTGCAAAGCAACAAGCCGATCAATTTGTTCTCTTTCCCATTTTTTGTTCATGAACCGATCTGTGATGTATACTTTTATAAAATGCAGAATAAAGATAAAAAGCCAGATTGTTATGGCCCAAATACACCAATCTTGTCCGCTGGTGGCTCCGAGACCAAAGAATCGATTGGCGATAAATAAAAATAAACTTCCTAGAATAAAAAGTACAAAATGAAAATAAAGGACCTTCTTTTGTCTGATTCTTCTTCTGGCATACTCGTATTGTTCGTGTACTTCCTTTTCCATAAGATATAAATGAGGTCATAAAGTTAGAATTTATTTTGTAATGACCCATTTAGATCGGGGAATATTTCTCTTAAAGTGATTTAATGCTTTGAAATTCAAAATTTTACATGGTTTTATTTACGGAAAGTAAAAAAAATACTAAGTGTTTTTGATATAATCACAAAACGATTGTAGGGGTACAGGGAGTTCAAATGAATTTATGTAATTTAGTCTATGAATCTAAAAATTAAATAGTTATGTCTTTGAAGAAACAGTTTGTAAAAACAAGGCCGGTGTGTAAAGTCACCTTTACGATAGATGCAAAAGATGCAAATTCGGCGGCAGTTGTTGGGGATTTTAACAATTGGAATCCCGAGGAAGGAATTTTAAGTAAATTGAAAAATGGAACTTTTAAAGCTACTTATGATTTGGTGAAAGACGCGATTTACGAATTTAAATATGTAGTCGACGGAGTGTATGAAAACGATCCTGAGGCGGATTCGTATAAGTGGAATGATTATGCTGGAAGCGAAAACAGCGTTCTGGTAGTATAAAAAAATCCGCTTAAATTTTAAGCGGATTTTTTATGTTTTATACAGCAACACTTCCTTTTATACCGGCATGCGGTTCATAATCTAAAAGCGTGAAGTCATTGTAATCAAAGTCGAAAATGTTTTTAATCTCCGGATTTAAAACCATCTTAGGTAGTGGTTTTGGTTCACGTGTAAGTTGTAGTTCTAATTGCTCAAAATGATTGTTGTAAATGTGTGCGTCTCCAAATGTGTGAATGAATTCTCCCGGTTCCAAGTCGCAAACCTGTGCAATCATCAGGGTTAATAAAGCGTAAGAAGCGATGTTAAAAGGAACTCCTAAAAATATATCGGCACTTCGCTGGTACAGTTGGCAGGAAAGTTTTCCTTTTGTTTCTCCTTTTTCGGTGTCAGGACTTGTGACATAAAATTGAAAGAAAGCGTGGCAAGGAGGTAAAGCTGCTTTGTTGTTGGCTACATTCTCTTCAAATGATTTTTTAGTATCCGGCAAAACTGAAGGATTCCATGCTGAAACCAGCATTCTTCGACTGTTTGGATTTGTTTTTAGCTCAGTAATTAATTCAGAGATTTGATCAATTTCTTCGCTGTTCCAATTACGCCATTGATGTCCGTAAACAGGGCCTAAATCGCCATTAGAGTCTGCCCAAGCATCCCAAATTTTTACACCGTTTTCCTGAAGGTATTTTACGTTGGTGTCTCCTTTTAAGAACCAAAGCAATTCATATATAATTGATTTTAGGTGTAGCTTTTTGGTGGTAACCATCGGGAAACCTTCACTTAAATCAAATCTCATTTGGTAGCCAAAAACACTTTTGGTTCCCGTTCCTGTTCTGTCTCCTTTTTGGCAGCCGTTGTCTAAAACGTGTCGTACCAAATCTAAGTATTGTTTCATAATTGCTTTAAGCTTTAGGCTCTAAGCTTTAGGTTTTTTCCTAATGCTTAAAGCTTTTTTTTATGTTTTTGAGTTAAGCTTATTGCTTATAGCCTATGGCTTACAGCTCTTAAGTTATCTTTTCGAAATTTCGTCTCGAATTTTAGCTGCTTTTTCGTAATCTTCCTGAGAAACAGCCTGGTCTAAAAGTTCGTTTAGTTCCTGTAAACTATGTTTTGAATAAACATCTCCGGATTGATTGCTTTCCTCTTCACGTCCAAAAGTTTCGGGATTCGAAAGTACATCATCAATTTCCTGAGATCCCTGATCGGTTTCTGCGGTATTCGATTTTAAGTAAATTCCCGCTTTGTCCAGAATGTTTTTGTAAGTAAAAATCGGAGCATTAAATCGCAAAGCCAATGCAATGGCATCAGAAGTTCTGGCGTCTATAATTTCTTCAATTTTGTCTCTTTCGCAGATTAAACTGGAATAAAAAACACCATCCACAAGTTTGTGAATAATTACTTGTTTTACGACTATATCAAATCGCTCAGCAAAGTTTCTGAACAAATCGTGCGTTAACGGACGCGGAGGTTTAATTTCTTTTTCCAGAGCAATAGCAATCGATTGTGCTTCAAAAGCACCAATAACGATAGGCAATTTTCTTTCGCCATCAACTTCATTCAAAATTAAGGCATAAGCGCCATTTTGAGTTTGACTGTATGAAATTCCTTTTATGGATAATTTTACTAGACTCATATATATGGATAAAAAAGGGCAATTATTGCCTCATTTTGATACTTTTTTTGATTGAAAAATAAAGGTGCAATTTTAATCAAAAAATATGGAACAAAAAAGCTACCTAAAACAAAGATACGATTATCTTGTTTTTAGGTAGCTATATTTTTAAAGAGAATTTTTAAATTAAGAATGCTGTGCTTTAAAAGCTTTTAATTTCTCAATTAATTGCGGAACAATTTCAAAAGCATCTCCAACTACTCCGTAATCAGCTACTTTAAAGAAAGGAGCCTCAGGGTCGTTGTTGATTACAACTTTTACTTTTGATGAGTTGATACCTGCAATGTGCTGAATAGCACCTGAAATTCCTATTGCAATGTATAAATTAGTGGCAACCGGTTTTCCGGTTTGTCCAACGTGCTCGCTGTGAGGTCTCCATCCTAAGTCTGAAACTGGTTTAGAACAAGCTGTTGCTGCGCCTAATACAGAAGCAAGATCTTCAACTAATCCCCAATTTTCAGGGCCTTTTAATCCGCGTCCGCCTGAAACTACGATATCAGCATCAGCGATAGAAACTTTTCCGGTTACTTTTTCTACAGATTCTACTTTTACTCCAAAATCGTTGTCTCCAATTGTTGGGTTGAAATCTTCTTCAGTTGCAGATCCAGCACTTTCGAAAATTCCGTAAGAGTTTTTAGCAAGACCAAGAACTTTTACATCTGTAGTGATTTCAGTAATATTGAAAGCTTTGTTAGAGAAAGCATTTCTTTTTACCTGAAAAGGAGAAGTGCTAACTGGTAATCCAACTACATTTGAAGCGAAACCAGCGTTTAAAGCTACAGCTACTAATGAAGAAAGGTAAATACTATCTGTTGTAGAAGAAAGTAAAACTACTTTTGTAGCTTCTTTTTCAGCGGCTTGTTTGATCACATCGGCATAAGCCTTAGCAGTAAAACCAGCTAATTTATCGTTGTTTATTTTTAATACTTTATCAACTCCGTATTTTGATAATTCGCTAACATCACTAATGTTTACGGTTAAAGCGGTAACAGTTGTTCCTAAAGTTTCAGCTACTTTTTTAGCGTAAGAAGCTAGTTCGAAAGCAACTTTTTTAAATTTTCCTTCTGCAGATTCTGCATATATTAATATTGACATAATTTTTTGTTTAGAAGTTTAAAGTTTCAGGTTTCAAGTTGATGTAAAATGAAAACTGCAACTGAATACTGATTACTAGATTACTTTAGCCTCGTTGTGTAATAAATTGATTAATTCATCTAAATTATCAGGAGAAACTAGTTTTACTGCTGATTTAGGAGCTGGTTTTTCAAATTTTACCGCTTTTGTATTTACCGGAGCATCAACTGGTTCCAGAATAGTTAAAGCTTTTGTTCTTGCTGTCATGATTCCTCTCATGTTCGGAATACGTAAGTCTTTTTCTTCAACAAGACCTTTTTGACCACCAATGATTAAAGGTAAAGTAGTGCTTACAGTTTCTTTTCCACCATCAATTTCACGGACTGCTTTTACATTACTGCCTTCAACAGTGATCGAAGTACAAGAATTTAAAAAGTTAGAACCTAAAATTCCTGCAATCATTCCAGGAACCATTCCACCATTATAATCTAAAGATTCTTTTCCGGCAATTACCAGATCATAACCACCATTTTTAATTACTTCAGCCAATTGTTTTGCAACAAAAAAACCATCAGTTGGGTTAGCATTTACACGAATTGCTTCGTTTGCACCAATTGCCAAAGCTTTACGTAAAGTAGGCTCAGTATCAGGTCCTCCAACATTTACAACAGTTACTGTTGCACCTTGTTGCTCCTGAAACCAGATTGCACGTGTAAGACCAAACTCATCATTAGGATTAATTACATATTGAACACCATTGGTATCGAATTCTGAGTCACCATTGGAGAAGTTAATTTTTGAAGTAGTATCAGGCACATGGCTGATGCAAACTAATATTTTCATAAGTATATATTTTGATAAATTATAAAACGCTTCCACAAATTTAGAAATTAAAATTGAAATAATATACTATGCGTGCATAATATTTTTTAAAAACTATTACGTTTTCGCAGATTATGGAATAAGGAAAGCCGTTAATCGTTATTGGATATTGATAATGCATTGATGTTTCCTGATTCTTAGGGATTTTGCAAAACAGAGATTGCTCGCACTGTTAAATTTGTTGTCGACTTATACTATAATTTCGATTGTTACGTTAGTTAGTAAGAATTTTACTGAAGTGAAGCCTAATTTTAAAGCGGGAAGTTGGGCTGAAAAAAAGTTTTTAAGTGATAAAGCGTTAATTACATCGATTTCGTAATTATCATAACAAATTTTAAAAAGTTAAAAGCGCAGGAGAGTCGGAAGTTCGTGTGATTTTAAATTCAATTTTTGCTTTTAAGTGATTTAAAATATTTATTTTTGCTCTTCAGAAAATTCAACATACAATATAAATATGAGAACAATACAATTTAGAGAGGCCATTTGTGAAGCGATGAGCGAAGAAATGCGTCACGATGAATCCATATATTTAATGGGCGAAGAAGTTGCAGAATACAACGGAGCTTACAAAGCTTCAAAAGGAATGCTTGCTGAGTTTGGTGAAAAAAGAGTAATCGATACTCCAATTGCTGAGCTTGGTTTTACAGGAATTGCAGTAGGATCAGCAATGAATGGCTGTCGTCCTATTGTTGAGTATATGACTTTCAACTTTTGTTTAGTAGGTATTGATCAAATTATAAATAATGCTGCTAAAATGCGTCAAATGACAGGTGGACAATTTAATGTGCCTATCGTTTTTCGTGGACCAACTGCTTCTGCAGGTCAATTAGGAGCAACTCACTCTCAAGCTTTAGAAAACTGGTTTGCTAATACTCCGGGACTTAAAGTGGTTGTACCTTCAACTCCTTATGATGCAAAGGGACTTTTGAAATCTGCTATTCGTGATAATGATCCGGTGATTTTTATGGAATCTGAGCAAATGTATGGTGACAAAGGTGAGGTGCCGGACGGAGAATATACAATTCCATTAGGAGTTGCCGATGTTAAACGTGAAGGAAAAGATGTTACAATTGTTTCTTTTGGTAAAATTATCAAAGAAGCTTTTATCGCTGCTGATGAATTGGCTAAAGAAGGAATCTCTTGTGAGATTATCGATTTAAGAACAGTTCGTCCAATGGATAAAGAAACTATTCTTGCTTCTGTAAGAAAAACAAACCGTTTAGTAGTTTTAGAAGAAGCTTGGCCATTTGCAAGTATTTCATCTGAGATTACTTATATCGTTCAGGAACAAGCATTCGATTTTCTTGATGCGCCAATTCAGCGTATTACGACTGCCGATGCACCTGCACCATACTCTCCTGTTTTACTAAAAGATTGGTTGCCTAATGCAGGTGATGTAGTAAAAGCAGTAAAGAAAGTAATGTACAAATAGTAAATTAAACGATACTTATAAAACTTCATCAGTCATGTTAATTGATGAAGTTTTTTTTTGCAGGATTATGAAAAGAATAATTTTACTCAGCTTATTTTTTGTACTCGCACTAGTGGGTGGCGTTGCTGCACAAACTAAAGTGAGTGGAATTGTTTTAGACAAATCGAATCAGCCGATTCCGTTTGCAAATGTTGTTTTTAAAGGGTCGAATACGGGAATCGTTTCGAATGAAGACGGACGTTTTTATCTCGAATCGCCTAATACGTATACTACCTTAGTGGTGAGTTCAGCGGGATTCTCTGATCGGGAAGTTACGTTGGAAAAAGCGGTAAACTATGATTTCAAAATAGTTTTAAGTGAAGCTGAAGCACTGAATGAAGTGGTTATCTTTACCGGAAAAACCTCTAAGAAAAACAATCCTGCACTGGATATTCTGAGAAAAATCTGGGAACGTAAACGCAAGAACGGACTGTACCAATTCAGTCAGTATCAAATGCAGAAGTATGAAAAAGTCGAGTTTGACATGAACACGATTGATAGTGCTTTTATGAAGAATAAACTCTTCAAAGGAATGGAGTTTGTGTTCCAGCATGTTGACACATCCGAAGTTACCGGAAAAACGTATCTGCCGATTTTTATTAGTGAATCTCTTTATGATGTATACGGAGATAATAAATTAAAGAAAACAAAGGAGAATCTGACCGGAAATAAAACTTCAGGGTTCAATGGTAATCAGCAGATTTTGTCTTTTGTAAAAGACCTGTACTCTGATTATAATATTTACGACAATCACCTTAAATTTTTCGATAAGAGCTTTACAAGTCCGCTTTCCAGAACCGGAATTGACGTCTACAATTATGTTTTAAAAGACAGTGCTTATGTTGACAAAAAATGGTGTTATAATATTGTTTTTTATCCAAGACGTAAAAATGAACTGACTTTTAAAGGGGATTTTTGGGTAAACGATACCACTTTTGCGATTAAAAAAATTAATATGGCCGTTACTAAAAGTGCCAATATTAACTGGGTAAAAGACATTTATATCGAACAGGAATTTGAGGTAGAGAATGATTCTGTATTTCTTCTGACCCGTGATTATATGATGTCTGATTTTGCTTTGAACAAAAAGGAAAAATCAAAAGGGGTTTACGGAAAGCGAACCACATTGTATAAAGATCATAAATTCAATCTTCAGAAACCGGAAAGTTTTTATAAGCAGGAAGTTAATTTTATTGATAATTCTGTCTATACGAAATCGGATGAGTTTTGGAATGAAAACCGTTTTGAAAAACTCAATAAAGATGAAGCGGGTATTTATAAAATGCTCGACACGCTGCAAACTGTTAAAAGATTCAAGCAACTCTATAGTTTAGTTTCTATTCTGGGAAGTGGTTATGTCGAGTTTAAGAATTTCGATTTTGGACCTATCTTTTCAACATTCGGCTATAATGAAGTTGAAGGATTGCGATTGCGTGCAGGAGGAAGGACTTATTTTGGTCCGAATGACCCTTGGCGTATACAAGCCTATACGGCATATGGTTTTGACGATAATAAATTCAAATACGGAGTTTCCGGAAAATGGATGGTGGACAAGAAAAACCGTGTCATTATCTCCGGAGGAAACAGGCGCGATATCGAACAAATTGGTGCTAGTTTAACGACTACGAACGATATTTTAGGACGAAGTTTTGCTTCTTCCGCCTTATTTACCACCGGAAGTAATGGAAAACTGACGAACATAAATCTGAGCAATGTTTCCCTTGAAATGGAGCCTCTTAAGAATTTTGTTGTTCAGGCCGGAGTTTCCTATAGAACTTTAGAATCGGCTTCCCCTACTTTTAGTTTAGACTATTATACTACTTTACCAACTGCTGCGAATCCGGCTGGTGTAATAGCCAATAAAGTAACACAGTCAGAGGCGAACATTCAGTTTGAGTTTATGCCGAATCGTAAAACTATCGGTTTTGGAGTAGAGCGTAATATTGTTGACAGTCCGTTCAGTCATTTCTTTGTAAACTTTAGCTATGGTTTAAAAGGGGTTTTAAACAGTGATTTTGCTTATCAAAAAGTCCAATTGTTTTATAAACAACCTATTATTATTGGCCCGTTAGGAAGATCCAATATTATCATTGAAACCGGAAAAACCTTTGGTACAATTCCGCTGGGGTTAATGAGTGTAATCCCTGGAAACCAAACCTATTTTACTATCGAGAATACCTTCAGTAATTTAAATTTCTATGAGTTTGTGACCGATCAGTATACCACTTTACAATGGAATCATGATTTTGGAGGAAGGCTGTTTGCAAGGATTCCTTTCATGAGAAAATTAAACTGGAGAGAATTTGTAGGAATCAGAGCAGTACACGGAACTATTTCGGATGCTAATCGTGCCATTAATGCTTCGGGCTTACCTTATAATGCACCCGAAAATGTATATTGGGAATACAATGCCGGAATTGGAAATATATTCAAAGTATTCCGTCTTGACTTCTCATGGAGAGGGAATTACCTCAATATGCCGGATGCAAGCAAATTTGCGATAAAAGGTTCATTTGGTTTTTATTTTTAGATAAATTGTCAGATTTTTTCTTAATTTAGTTTCTATGAGTATAACTATAGAAAGTAAGAATCTAAATTGGACAAATAATCTCAGAGTTTTAGCCACCATCAGCGTAATCGTAGTGCATGTAGCCTGTGATATTCTGTATCAGTACGGTCATATATCCAATTTTACCTGGTGGACGGGTAATGTTTACGACGGTCTTGTCCGTTTTTGTGTACCTATTTTTTTGATGCTTACCGGAGCATTAATGCTGAACAAAAAATACGAACTGAATGATTTTTTGAGAAAAAAGTTCTCGAGAATTATTTTACCTTTCTTATTCTGGAGTCTTTTTTATGTTCTGCTAACCGTTAGAAGCGAATTTTTGTTAGAATCTGAAAAAGCATTTGTCGATATTTTTAAGCGTGCCATTACACTTATTATCGGAGGGAGTTCCTTTCATTTATGGTACATTTATATGGTAATTGGGATTTATCTTTTTATCCCGATTCTCAGCAAGTGGATTCAGAATGCCAATGAAAAGGAGATATTGTATTTTCTGGCCATTTGGATTTTTGCTTTAATGATCAATCAGCCCATTTTTTCTAAGTTCAGAATCAATGTTGATCTGACCTACTTTACAGGCTTTTTAGGATATCTGGTTTTAGGTTATTATTTGTCGGTCAAGTCATTTCAATATGATGCCCGAAGATTGAAACGAATTTCTGTACTCTTGCTTTCTTTTGGAGCTATTATTACAATTTTCGGAACTTATTTTTTATCGATATCAGAAGATCGTTTTAATGAATATTTTTATGGTTACCTGACTTTTAATGTGATGCTGGTTTCTATTGGATTGTTTATTTTCTTCAAAAATTCAAAAATTTCAAATCCAACCCTCATTCGGATTATTAATTTCATCAATAAATACAGCTACGGTATTTATCTGGTTCATATTCTGGTTTTACGGTTTCTGGTGTCTTCAGGAATCGATTATGATTTTATAAATCCGGTTTTGGCTATTCCTATTACAACGCTATTGTGTTTGTTTCTTTCTTCTTTTATTATTTATGCGGTGAATAAACTTCCTTATGGACAATACATTTCGGGATAATTATTGCAGTAATTTTGTTTAATTTTGAGTATTCTTAAAACAAAGTTATGCAGGATGCCATTGATTTCCTATCTGCCAGAAACCCTGTTTTTCTGGATATTATAGACAAATACGGATTGCCGCCGATTCCAAAACGCCCGCAAGGTTTTGCGACTTTGGTATTGCTTATTTTAGAGCAGCAAGTTTCGATAGATTCGGCGAAAGCAACGTTTTTAAAGATAAAAGCCTATACGACCTGTAGTCCTGAAAATATGGTGGAGTTATCGGATGAAGAGTTTCGAAATTTGGGAGTGAGCCGTCAAAAGACGAAATACATTAAGATATTGTCAGAAGCCGTTTTGAGTAAAGAACTGGACATCGAAAGTCTGGCTACAAAATCGGCAAAAGAAGTTCGGGAAGAGCTTATTAAGCTGAAAGGAATTGGAAACTGGACGATTGATATTTATCTGATGTTCTGTCTTCAGGAACCCGATTTGATTCCGTTGGGAGATATTGCAGTTGTCAACACCATTAAAGAATTATTGGATATTCACGACAAAAAGGAAATGGAAATTCACGCGGAACAATGGAGTCCGTATCGGTCTTATGCCACCTATTTACTTTGGCATTATTATCTAAACAAAAGAAATAGAAAGATTACGTATTAACTCCCTGTTTTTTAAAAGAAAAGTACATAGATAAATGCAGTTTTTTATTGTAAAAAGGGATTCTTTAGTTACTTTTGCAGTCGAAATTATAGAAACAATAAAAAACAAAAATGACCGCAGACAAACTAACAACTTTCGATGTGTTGATCGAAATACCAAGAGGAAGCAGAAATAAATACGAGTACGATTTTGAAATTAAAAGAATGCGTTTCGACAGAATGTTATTCTCTTCAATGATGTACCCGGCTGATTACGGATTTATTCCGGAAACTTTAGCTCTTGATGGTGACCCTCTTGATGTATTGGTTTTAGTAAACGAACCAACTTTCCCTGGATGTGTTATGGAAGTAAAACCAATTGGTGTTTTCCACATGGCAGATGATAAAGGACCAGACGAAAAAATTATTTGTGTACCAGTTTCTGACCCAATCTGGAATTCATTAAATGATCTTTCTGATATCAACGGACACTTAGTAAAAGAAATCGAGCACTTCTTCCAGGTATACAAAGATCTTGAAAACAAAAAAGTAGACGTAGAAGGATGGGGAGACGTAAACGAAGCTTATGCTATTATTGCAGAGTGTACAAAACGTTTTGATGATATTGAAAACAAACCGGAAGGATTATTTAGCATTAAATAATTTATAAACCGCCCAATTATAAAAAAAGCAATACTACCGTCAGGAGTATTGCTTTTTTGTTTAAATTCGTTTGAGTTAGTTTATTGACTTTTAACTATTAACCAAAAAACCATTACTAGATTATGAATGCATTTATGATTTATTTGCCAATCGTTATGGCAATTTTAGGATTACTTTTCATGGGAATAAAAAGGGCTTGGGTTTTAAAACAAGATGCGGGCGACGGAAAGATGAAAGAGATTTCAGAACACATTTACGAGGGAGCCCTCGCCTTTTTAAAAGCAGAATATAAATTATTGACCATTTTTGTAATTATTGCCAGTATTGCATTGGCCGGAATTACTTTTATTCCGGGAGTTAAAACGCATTTATTAATAGTAGTTGCTTTTATATTTGGAGCCTTATTTTCAGCTTATGCCGGTAATATCGGGATGAAAATAGCAACAAAAACGAATGTTAGAACCACGCAGGCTGCCCGTACGAGTTTACCGCAGGCTTTGAAAGTTTCGTTTGGAGGAGGGACCGTAATGGGGCTTGGTGTTGCAGGTTTGGCAGTGTTAGGACTTACAGGGTTCTTTATTATCTTCTTTAATATTTTATCAGGAGGCGTATGGAAAGATACCGAAACAATGACGGTTGTTCTGGAAACACTGGCAGGGTTTTCACTTGGTGCCGAATCTATTGCTTTATTTGCCAGAGTAGGTGGTGGAATTTACACCAAAGCTGCCGATGTTGGTGCCGATTTAGTAGGTAAAGTAGAAGCCGGAATTCCGGAAGATGACCCTCGTAATCCGGCTACAATTGCTGATAATGTTGGGGATAATGTAGGAGACGTTGCCGGTATGGGAGCCGATTTGTTTGGTTCGTATGTAGCGACAGTTCTGGCCGCAATGGTTTTAGGAAACTACGTGATTAAAGACATGGGAGGCAATATTCAGGATGCTTTTGGCGGAATCGGACCAATTTTGCTTCCAATGGCAATTGCCGGTTTCGGAATTTTATTCTCGATTATAGGAACTACACTGGTAAAAATAACAGATGATAATGCCAAAGAAGCGCAGGTGCAAAAAGCATTAAATATAGGAAACTGGGTTTCTATTGTTCTTACAGCTATTGCCTGTTTCTTTTTAGTGCAGCACATGTTACCGGAAGTAATGACAATGGAATTCTTCGGAGAAGGATCGCAGCAGATATCTTCTATGCGAGTTTTCTATGCCACTTTGGTAGGTTTAGTAGTGGGTGGAGCAATTTCATCTGTTACGGAATATTATACAGGATTAGGTACAAAACCGGTTTTAGCCATTGTACAAAAATCATCAACAGGCGCCGGAACAAATGTAATTGCAGGTTTGGCAACCGGAATGATTTCGACTTTTCCAACCGTTTTATTGTTTGCAGTAGCCATTTGGATTTCTTATGCTTTGGCAGGATTTTACGGAGTTGCTTTAGCGGCTTCTGCAATGATGGCTACAACAGCGATGCAATTGGCGATCGATGCTTTCGGGCCAATTTCAGATAATGCCGGAGGAATTGCCGAAATGAGTGAATTACCAAAAGAAGTACGAACCAGAACCGATATTTTAGATTCAGTAGGAAATACAACTGCTGCAACCGGAAAAGGATTTGCTATTGCCTCAGCGGCTTTAACGTCTTTGGCATTATTTGCAGCTTATGTGACTTTTACCGGAATTGACGGAATCAATATTTTTAAAGCACCGGTTTTAGCCATGTTGTTTGTGGGGGGAATGATTCCTGTTGTTTTCTCAGCATTGGCGATGAATTCTGTTGGAAAAGCAGCTATGGATATGGTATATGAAGTACGTCGACAGTTTAAAGAGATTCCGGGAATTATGGAAGGAACCGGAAAACCTGAATATGGTAAATGCGTTGAAATCTCAACGAAAGCCGCTTTACGCGAAATGATGCTGCCGGGGATTTTAACGATTGGTTTTCCAATTGCAATCGTGCTTTTAGGTAAACTGGTTTATGCAGACAACAATCAGTTAATTGCTGAGATGTTAGGAGGATATATGGCAGGAGTAACGGTTTCCGGAGTACTTTGGGCAGTTTTTCAAAATAATGCCGGTGGTGCCTGGGACAATGCGAAAAAATCATTTGAAGCCGGAGTTTTAATCAACGGTGAAATGACTTATAAAGGTTCTGACGCACACAAAGCAGCAGTAACCGGAGATACCGTTGGAGATCCGTTTAAAGATACTTCAGGGCCTTCTATGAATATCCTGATTAAACTAACTTGTTTGATTGGTTTGGTAATTGCACCTATTTTAGGAGAAGGACATTCGTCTTCAGGAATGATGGAAAAAGGTTCCTGTTGTAAAAAAATGGAAATCCACCTTGGAGGAGATTCTAAATGTGGAGATTTTTCGAAAATGACTAAAGAAGAATGTGCCAAAATGTGCAAAGAAAAAGGATGTTCTGCCGAAGAAACAGCAAAATGTCTGGCGCATTATGATGCTAACGGAAAATACGTTCATCAAAAAACAGATTGTTTTGATACTACCAAATACAGTAAAAAAAGAGTAGAAGTAAACCTGTCTACAGTTAATGGGGTCACAGTGGGAACTGTAACCAAAACCGAAAATGGTAAAACCACTACAGAAGTTTTTGAAGGAACAGAAGCCGAAGTAAAAGCCAAAATTGAAGCTGTGAAATAGTTTAGTAATTTGTCGGCAGGTTTTCAAAACCTGTTAGGAAAATAACAAAAAATGCCTCTAAACATTTAGAGGCATTTTCATTGGTGTAAATTTGTGAAATTCGTGTATCTAGAACAGTCCGTTTAATTCAGCATCAATTCTGTTAATGATGTTTCCTAAGTCTTCCGGATTATCTACAAAATTAATATTGTCAACATCAATAATCAATAATTTCCCTTTAGTATAGGTTTGAATCCATGCTTCGTATCTTTCGTTCAGACGGCTTAAATAGTCAATTGAAATAGAATTTTCGTAATCACGTCCGCGTTTGTGAATCTGTCCTACCAGATTTGGTATAGAACTTCTCAGATAAATTAACAAATCAGGAGCTTTTACTAATGACTCCATTAATTCAAAAAGAGAAGTGTAATTTTCGAAGTCACGACTTGTCATCAATCCCATAGAATATAGGTTGGGAGCAAAAATATGAGCATCTTCATAAATGGTTCTGTCCTGAATAATTTTCTTTCCGCTTTCGCGAATTTGTAATATCTGACGGAAACGACTGTTTAGAAAGTAAATCTGAAGATTGAACGACCAACGCTCCATTTGATGGTAAAAATCATCTAAATACGGATTGTCAACTACATCTTCGTAATGAGGCTCCCATTTAAAATGTTTCGCCAACAATTTAGTTAAAGTAGTTTTTCCGGCTCCTATATTTCCTGCTATCGCTATGTGCATTACGGTGTTACGATTTTATAATTTGTGATTTCTTTAGCTGTAAAAATAGATAAAATTTGGTCTTTGTAATAGAATTTGTCGAAGGATTTTTCTAAAATCTCAATTTCAGAAAATGCATTGGAGTCCGGACTTGTAATGTCTTTAAAATACAACAAATTAGCCTTGCTGAAAAGATATTGATGATGGTTCATAATTTCGACAGCGTCATAATCGGGGATTTTGCCCAAAGCCTTTATTTTTCCGAAAATGGTACACGAGAACCAATTGTTTTTTTTGTCAATCCAATAAAAAGTATTGAAATCGGTCAGGTAATATTTTATAGGTTCTGTTAATGGTGTAGAAACCGTTTTATATTCATTATTCAGATAATCAAAAAGACCAATTTGCTGATTTAAAGAATTGTAAATCCACAATTGATTTTGCGCTGACATTCCAATTGCCGAAACGATAATTGGGGTGTTGCTCAAAGAAAAATTAATTTCAGTAATTTTATTCAGCTGATTGTCGAGTAAAACCACCGTATTGAAGTCTTCGTAAAACAAAACTATTTTAAGCGGATTCTGTAAATCGACTTTCGTGATCGTTCCGAGAGAAACATTTTTATATTCGAAAACCTCTTTTTCTTTGATTTTGGAGAAGACATTATTTTTAATTTGATAGTAATATCCAAACGAATCATACCCTAAAAATTGGTCAACTTTATTAGCAAACTGAGAGACTTGGACCGCTTTTATTTTTAGGCTTTGCGAAAACACAGTAGGGAAAGAACAGATCACAAAAAGAAAGGATAAAAGAAAAGGATGTGTCGCTCTGTTCATAATGTTTACGTTTCTAAGAGCCAAATTACAAAAAACTACAGTAGAAATGGCGCAAAACGCTGATATTTAGATTTTACCACTTTCGAAATTGTAATGGTCTGATAAATAATTGATTTTGTCTATATCTTAAGGGAGTTGATCTATTTAATTTTCTGTATTTTAAAATAAACAATACATTTGAGTATAAGTTTATTAGACCAAATTCACTTTAAAAGCTAACACAATGAAAAAAGCACTCTATTATATGTCGTTGATGCTTGTAATCACACAGATGCAGGCTCAGAAAGATTTTCAGGGAATGGCCGTTTACGAATCGAAAACACAGGCTCCAAAAATGGGAGAAATACGTGCGAATCGTGAAATTACACCCGAAATGCAAAAGAACATGGAAGAACGAATGAAGAAAATGCTCGAGAAAACATTTGTTCTGAATTTTGATAAATCGGCTTCTATTTATAAGGAAGAAGAAAAGCTCGAAACTCCAGGGCAACAAGGAGGAGGAATGCGCGTGATGGTAAATTCGTTTATGGGTGGCGGCGGAATTTTTTACAAAGATGTCAAAGCCAAAACCTATACGGTAGATAAGGAATTTATGGGTAAAGAATTTCTGGTAATAGATTCCCTGCCGAAGCTAAACTGGAAAATGGAATCTGAAACGAAACAAATTGGAGGGTACACTTGCTACAAAGCCACAGCAGTAAAAGAAGCCAGCAAAACAGATTTTAGGAATCTCAGACCTAAAAACAAAGAAGAGAAAAAAGACGATAGCGGGAAGGCTTCCGGAGAAACGAAGACCAATTTTGCAGATAATTTCGAAATGCCCAAAGAGATTATTATAACTGCCTGGTATTCGCCGGAGATTCCGGTAAATCAGGGACCTGAGAATTATTGGGGATTACCGGGTTTAATTCTTGAAGTAAATGATGGAAGAACTACTATTCTATGTTCTAAAATTGTATTGAATGCAAAAGATAAAATTGAAATCAAACCTTCCAAAAAAGGGAAAGTGATTTCGCAGAAGGACTATGACGAAACGGTCATTAAGAAAATGGAAGAATTGAGAGAAATGAACCGTGGTCGCGAAGGCGGTCCTGGCGGCGGCCCTGTATTGATAAGACGTTAATTTATAGCACATCACCTTTAGTTTTTTTCCAATGAAAAATATACTTGTCTTCGTTATTTTATTAATGACGTCTCTTTGTGTTGCCCAAACCGTACGTTTTGATGGTTTTATTCAGGACGGAAAAAAGAATCCATTGGAAATGGCCAATGTGATGGCGGTTAACACAGCTACAAAAGCTATGGATTCGTACGGAATTACCAATGACAAAGGGAAGTTTCAGCTGACATTGAAGCCTAACACTTCCTATTCCATCAAAATAAGTTACCTCGGGATGAAATCAAAAGAAATTGCGATTTCAACTCAAACGGCTAACATCGCACAGAATATTGTTATGGACGATGTCGGAATTGAATTAGAAGGTGTTGAGATTGTTCGTGAAATGCCGGTGTCGATTAAAGGTGATACGATCGTTTACAATGCCGATTCTTTTAAATCCGGAACCGAAAAAAAGCTGGAAGATGTATTGAAAAAATTGCCGGGTGTTGAGGTAAATGCCGATGGAGAGATTGAAGTCGAAGGCAAAAAAGTCAGTAAATTAATGGTCGAAGGAAAAGACTTTTTTGATGGGGACACGAAACTTGGGGTTAAAAATATTCCAGCGGATGCTATTGATAAAATTCAGGTTCTGAGAAATTATAATGAAGTCAAAGCACTAAAAGGTCTGGAAAACGATCAGGACAATGTGGCGATGAATATCAAACTTAAGGAAGGTAAAAAGAACTTTTGGTTTGGCGATGTGACCGCCGGAATTGGCGTTGCAGAACTTGACAGCCGTTATATCATCAACCCGAAATTGTTTTATTACAGTCCGGAATACAGCATTAATCTGATTACCAATTTTAATAATATTGGGGAGTTGCCACTTACGGCACAGGATTATTTTAAGTTCACAGGAGGATTTAAAAACATGATGAAAAAAGGAGGAAGCAACTTTAATGTTTCGTCTAATGATTTGGGAATTTCGATTTTGAGAAACAATCGCGCTAAAGAAATTGAAACGAAATTTGGGGCAACAAACTTTGCTTATACCATTACAAAAAAGTGGAACATCAGCGGTTTTGGGATATTATCTACTTCGAAAACTGATCTCGAAACCAAATCGAAAACAACTATTTTAGATTCCGGAAACGAACAAAAAAGGGACGAATTAACGCATCAAAAAAATAATTTGGGACTTTTTAAGCTCAGTTCGAGTTATAAACCCAACGAAAAATTCCAGTTTGATTACGATATCTTAACCAAATTATCCAAACAAAATGAAGATGGTAATTTGCTGCGTGAATCGGTTGTGAGTAATATTTCGGCTTTGGAAACTATTTTGACCAATAAAAGACAAGATCCAACTTCGGTAAATCAGGATTTGAGTTTGTATTACACTCAGAGCGACAAAAACATCTTTGCTTTCGAAATGCAGCATTTGTATCAGGATGAAAATCCGTTTTACAATGCCAATTTACGCACGCAGCCCTTTGATCTGGCCGGTTATACTTCCGGACAAAACAGAAACGATCTGAACCAGGAGCGGTTTGTAAAAACCAATAAAGTCGATGCTAAACTGGATTACTATTATATGGTCACGCCAAAAAGCAACATCAATATTACGCTCGGAAATACATTTTCGTATCAGGATTTTAATTCTCATATTTTTCAGATTTTGGACAATGGAACTAAAAATGATCTGAATGATCCCACGAATAACAATCAGGTACAGTACAATTTTAATGATGCATTTGTGGGATTTCACTATAAAATCCTGGCAGGTAAATTTACATTGACCCCTGGAGTCAGTGTGCATACTTACAACATGAAAAACACACAATCAGGAACCAATTATTCGCAAAACTTTATGAAAGTATTGCCTGATTTTTTTGCCTTGTATCAAATTAAAAAATCAGAAACGCTCACCTATAATTTCTCGTTATCTAACGATTTCACCGATATCAATCAGTTGGCTTCGGGCTACGTTTTGTCCGATTACAGCAGTTTGTTCAGAGGAAACCGTTATTTGGAGAATGCAACATCGCAGGTACACTCTTTGCGTTATTTCAAATACAATATGTTCAATTTCGAGAATATTTTTGCCAATGCAACCTACACTAAAAAAGTAGATGCGATCAAAACAAAAGCAAATTTTGAAGGAATAAACCAGTCTTCATCGCCTTATAACTCGAACCTGGCCGATGAAACTTTTACCGGAATGGGGAATTACGGACGTTCTTTCCTGAAAAATTATAAAGCTTCTGCCAATGCAACTTTCAATTGGTCAAAATTCAATAATATTCAGAACAATATTCTGGCAACAACGGAGAGTTTTAGTCAAAGTTATACTGTTAGAGCTTCAACAAATTATAAAAACTTTCCAAACATTGAATTTGGATACAATGCATTAATTAATAAATACAGCGGTTCAACGTTTTATACCGATAAGCCTTTTGCCCGATTGGATTATTACTTCCTGAAAAGTTTCTCGTTTGTTTCGGAATATGAATTTTACCATTATTACAACGCTGACAAAACAGTGGACAACGAATATGATTTCTTGAGTGCGAGCTTAATTTATCAAAAAAAGGACAGCAAATGGGAGTATAAAATCGCAGCGACGAACCTCTTAAACACAAAGTATCTTAATGATGACAGCTTCTCACAGTTCTCTACCCGGGTTTCACAATACACGGTACAGCCTCGTTACATCATCTTTTCAATGAAATATAATTTATAGTATTTTAAGTACAAATGTTATATTTTTAGTACTCGATTTCAATTACAATACGGTATCTTTGCGCGCGATATTAACAACCAAAATTTTAGACATGCGCAATTTTACATGTAGTTTCTTAATGTTTTTTTGTTTCGTTTTTTCTTCTTTTTCTCAAACAAAAACTGTTGAAAAAGGAACTTATTTTTCGACGAACCGAGGGCAAAAAGTCAAATTAAATTTATTAGAGAATGGTAAGTACGAATTTATATTGTATTTCGGTGATTACAGTGTAAAGGGAGATTCATTACTATTCTCTCAAAATAAAAGTGTTGAAGAAGGTTTTGATCTTTCCTTTATAACGGATAAAAAGGCAAAAAAAATTAAAATAAAGTTTGTAGATCCTTCTTTTTATCCCTTTTATGTAGGAACACAAAAAGGAAGTGAAGCAATTCAGTATAAAAAACTTTCTGATATCAAGATTGAAACAGATCCGGAATGGAAGGATGCAGATACAGCATTTGATATTGATAGATGTGATTTTTTATATTTAGCTTTAGAAGGTTATGATACCGAAACCAAACTTTACAAGTATGCTCTGCCAAAGGATGTTGCCGAAGTAACCATTAAATACAATTCGCTTACTGAGGGTGATTTAAAAATTTCCGGTCTTTGGGATAAGAAGAGCAATCAACTCCGAATTTCAGATAAGGGAGGAAAGAACCCGCTAACTTTTGTAAATGAAAAAGAACAGAAGCCGGAAGCCAAAGAAGTAAAAGTTACCCCTATGGAGAGTCTGAACATTCCTAACTGGACTTATCCGGGGAAAGATCCTGTGGTGGACGCAGATTTTGAAATGACAGTTGATTCTGCCGCTACTGCAGTTGTTGATTCTGCATATGTTCCCGAAATTTATGATTTTAAATTCAAAATTCAGGACAATCTTAAAAGTGCTCTTGCGGCAACTGCAGCCGATAAAACTAAATTCCTGGTTGTGGCAGTTGAGACTAAAAACCCTTCTGCAAAAAAGGATTTTGATACTTTTATTCAAAAACAGGAATCCCTTTTGGGCGTTCATATGGCTACTGCTTATGACGCAGAAAATGATTCTTTTAATTTTTATATGGCCAATGCCAATGATAAAAAATGGCTGAAGTCAATTAAAATTACAGATGATAAAAGTTTGATTGTCTTAAATGAGAATGGGGACGTTTTAGCAAGTGCAAAATCTACATTGTCGGAAAAAGAAGCACTTTTTGATGTTTATTCGGATTTTGCGAGAGAATTAAGAAGCGTGGATACTTTCTCTTCACTTGGTAAAGCGTTAAAAAATAAAAAGGCAACGGATGGAGATTTAATTTCCGCATTCCGAAAATCAGTAGTGTCTTATGATTTTGGGGGTTATGATGTAACGTATGCTCAAACCAATGAGCCTAATGAGGGAGATTTTAAGTATGCCAGTACCAAGCTGGACATAAAAGAGGCAACACAAGCGTGGAAAAAATTAATTGAACTGCATCAAAAAGATACAAAACCTAATCTGTATTTGGTAGAGACAATTTTGAAAGAAATCAAAAATCAGGGATTCTCGAGACAAATTTCAAAAGTAGATAAAGTTTTAAACGATACTGATTTTCTTTCGATCGATTATTTAATCAAACATTATGATGCTATTGATGCGGAGCGTTTAGTATACAATGAAAAAGAAGGAGAGAAACACAGTATAGGAAGTCTAAACCAGGAAATTTCGAGCGCTTTACAGCAAAACAAGAATATCACGGCAAATGAAGCTTCCGCTGCAGGTAACCAAGACAAAACAATCTCGATCTACAAAAAACTAATTGCGGCCGGAAAAGGAAACTTTGAGACCTATCAGAATTATTTAGCTTATTTAGCAGAAACAGCTGAAAACGATGGCTCTAATGGAGCTTATTTGAAGGAATTCAATGCTTATTTTAATACAAATCTGGGAGATAAAGGAAATGTAATCGAAAGATTGGATCAGATGTTTGGTTCATTAGGAACTGATTCTGAATATGGTTTTAATGGTTGGAACTGGTTTAAAGAATACCATTCTAACCTGTGTAATTCAGCAGCGTGGACAGTAGTATCAAAACCAGGAAATACCGATTTTTTAAAATCAGCAATAGGATGGTCTGAGTATAGCCTTGCCGTTACAAAGAACAATCCTTATTATTTGGATACCCTGGCGCAGTTGTATTATAAAGACGGACAAAAAAACAAAGCAATTGAGACGCAAATTTTGGCTGCTAAATATCTGAACAGTGAGGTTGAAGAGCAGACAGCAGCTGAAATCAGAGAGACATTAACAAAAATGCAAAACGGAACATATTAAAATAGAAGTGTTTCGTAAAGTAATACCCCCGACAGTTTTCAGGAACTGTCGGGGGTATTTTTTTATTTTTTAATTTGTATAAGTACATTTATCATATAACGATTTACGGTTTTTTTATTGTCTTTAATTTTGCCATTGGCGCTGAGGTACGTAATCAGAATTTTATATTTTGAAGTTTGCACCTCCTGAGTTATTTTTTTATCATAATCGTGATCTCGTCTGAAATCAGGACTTGCATTAATAAAATCAGTAATTTTTAATGGAATGCTTTCCTTGTTAATCTCTAAATTTAATCCGTAATCTTCTACCGTAGAGGTAAGAGAATAGCTTTTATTCTCAATTTTTACACAATCATGACATTCATAAGGATTGTCACTGGAAAGGTCAACCGAAAAGTCATATCCGTGAATGTTCAGTACCTCGTTTTGTTGGTAATAAAAGTAAAACGAATCATTGACTTTTTCTTCCCGGGCGTATGCTGACTGGTATTCATAGCCTAAAGCTTCCATGATTTCATAATCGCTTGGATCTTTCTCTTTTTTAAGCAGTGCTTCCAGCTTGGTTTTGGCATACGGAACCATAATTTCAACCCCATAATTGCGCTCTAAAAAAGAAACAATACTGCTAAGGTCTTGTTGTTGGTCAAAACTCAGTTTTTTAGTGGTTTTATTTTGCATATAACTTTCAAAACGGGCCAGCTGACTGTATTTCGAAATCGAATTGGCGCTTTGTGGTCCGGCTATAGAAAACAAGCCTGCGAGACATAAACTTATCGGAATGAACTTTATTTTAGGATGCTTTTGAATGAGAAAATATCCCACAACAAGGGATAACCATACCGACATTAACAGTACATAATAGCGTTCATGTGTAAAACCATACAGATTGATTCGGTATAAAATGGCCCAAAAAAGCAATACTAATAATGGAATTAATAAAAAATAAAACCATCGGTTAAAAGTTCGCATCCAAAGATTTCCCGTTTCGGAAGCAATAGGGTGAACCAATAAAAAAGACAGGATTCCGAAAATAGCAAACACTAAAACGAGATAGGAAACCCAGCCAACGGGCAGTGAAAGTGTCAGCAGAATTTTTGCTTCATAACAGATTAAAATCACCAAATAAAGACTGATTAAGGGCAGCAACACAAATTGAGTGAAGTTTTTAAGTCCTTTCGGGTAATTCAGAACCAGAGGCGTCTGATTATTGTTAGTATCCGGAACGCCGCTTAAAAAGAAAGTGGTATTAAAAACCCCGGCAATCACAAAAAAGACATGCATGTAAATGCGGTCGTAAAAGTCAATATTAAAAAGCTTGTCAATCGCTAAAATAGCCAATGCCAGACCGGAATAAAGCACAATACTGTACAAACCTGCCGTTAAAATTCTCAGGAAAAGCTGTTTGTTGAATTCCCAAAACTCATCCTGATTGTAAGCTCTTGGCAGGAACCCTGCAAACGAAACCAATAAATGAAATACAATATTCAGAACCATAAACTGCTGTATTTCGACATCTGTAGTGTACTTGTGAAAAGTATTGACAAAGAGAAAAACAAGACTTCCTAAGCCAATACTAATGGCAAAACGCAGGAGATTACTTTTTTTCGAAGCCAAAAAAAACAAACTGACAGAGAGAAATAAAACGAGACTCAAAGAGCAACTCATTAAAGCTTTTTCATAGAATTCTTTGTTGGGACTGTTGTAATTTCCTTCGCTAAGAATTATAGCAAAGACAGTTCCTAGAATGGCGGTTAGTATTTCTAAAGGAAACCGAATAACGGTTTTCAGTGTTGCGTTCAGGACGTTCTGTAACGATGGGAGTTTACTCATTTTTTATCAGTTATTTTGTACTAAGGAAGGTAAAATGTAAGAGATAAACAAATAAAAATAGTAATGCTAAAAAAAGAATACTACCATTTTGCCGATTTTGCATTTCGGTAATGTTTAAGAGCCTGAGCCGCTTTTTATTCTCTTTAAATCACTAAGTTTGGAATACTAAATTTAAACGTATGAAAAATAAAATGATGCTCGTTTTGATTGCTTACGGAGGAGTAGTTTTTTCGCAGGCAGTTAAGAAACCTTTAGTTTCAGCAATTACAGATAAAGATTTAAAAACCGATATGTACCAGATGGCAGGAGATCATTTTAACGGTCGTGAAGCTGGAACTTTAGATGAATTAAAAGTATCGATGTGGCTCGCCAATAAAGCTAAAGAAGCCGGAATGACTCCGGCAGGTGATGATGGAACTTATTTTCAGTTTTTTGATTTGTACAGGCATCAGGTAACACCCAATACAAAATTTAAAATTGGTCAAAAAGAATATAAACTGTGGAAGGATGTTCTGGTAGCAGAAACGACCAACATTAAAGTAGATGCTCCATTGGTTTATTTAGGTGCAGCCACAAAAGAAGCAATTGAAAAAGCCGATATCAAAGGAAAGGCAGTTGTATTACTGGCTTCCAAAGAAGGAATAGCAGATGATATTTCGTTATTCGACAGACGTTACCCGGGTTTGGTTCGAAACAAATATTATGATCTTGTGGTAAAAAAGGGCGCAACAGCTCTGATTATGGTTGCTGATGAGTTAGCAGAACAGGGCTGGTCTCAGGTGGAACCGCAAATGACAAGAGGAATTTATGGAATTGAAGGTTTTCGGGATAAAATTGGTGCTACAATGCCAGTTTTTTGGGTTCACAACGATCAGTTAGAATACCTAAAAAACACTAAAGATCTTTTATCAACTGAAGTGATTTCAGAAACTTATAAATATCCTTCGGTGAATGTTGTAGGTAAAATTGAAGGAACAGATCCTAAACTGAAAAACGAATATGTTCTTTTTAGCGGACATCAGGATCACGACGGGGTAAGACAAAAATACGGACAGGACTCTATTTACAACGGAGCCGATGATAATGCCAGTACTTGTGTGGCTATGCTGGCCATTGCAAGAGCTTATAAAAAGCAACCGGGTAAAAGAACTTCTTTATTTGTGTTTCATGGTTCAGAAGAAAGAGGATTATTAGGTTCAAGATGGTATGCTTCGCACACTACAGTTCCTGAAAAAGATATTGTTGCCGTATTAAACGGAGATATGATTGGAAGAAACAACGTCAATCAGGCGGCGCTTTTGGGCTCCAGTTCTCCTCATGAAAACTCATCTGACCTGGTTGCAATTGCCAAAAAAGCAAACGATGAAGGCCCTAAATTTGATCTGGATAAACTTTGGGACAGACCGGAACATCCGGAGTATTTTTATTTCCGTTCCGACCATTTGCCTTATGCAAGAAGAGGAATTCCGTCTGTTTTTTATACCAGTGTTTTGCACAGTCAATATCATACACCAATGGATGAGTCTGAAAACATTGACTTTGTAAAATTGCACAAAATGACCGAATGGATGTATCGTACAGGCTGGATTTTATCGAATGATGCAGGTCGTCCGAAAACATTACCTAACGTACAATTAGAACGATAGGAAATAGTGGTTTGCGTTGAATTTTAGACGCGGATGACGCAGATTCGCTATCGCGAAAACGCGGATAAAAACGGATTTTTTCTTGATTTTTAACTAGAAAAGAACTTAAAAAAGGCTTTCTGAAATTTCAGAAAGCCTTTTTTTATTATCAACTAATTCGATAGTTTTCAAATATTAAATCCGTTTTTATCCGCGTTTTTTACGAAGTAAATCTGCGTCATCTGTGTTGAGATGAAATGTTGATTTTGTCGAATGATACAGGTTGTCAGCTATTAAAACATAAAAAAC
>NZ_AMYW01000036.1:0-47698 GCF_000335775.1 Flavobacterium sp. WG21 | reverse complement strand
ACTTTTTGACTCAGAATCTTAGAGCCTCAGAACCTTAGTCCCTTCCATCAGAATTTCTGCAACGTTTCAATTACATAAGTATGCATTACTTCTTTGTAATCTAAATGTGTGACAATTCTGAGCTTATTATGTCCCATCGAGCTTATTAAGATATTTTTTTGTTTTAACTTTTCAATCAAAAGCTGATCACTATATCCTTCTGCCAAAGAAAAAATCAAAATATTCGTTTCTACAGGCTCTATTGCTGAAACCCAAGATTTTGTACTTAATACAGCCGCAATTTCTTTAGCTCTTCTGTGATCTTCTGCCAGTCTTTCAATATTATGTGCCAAAGCGAACAATCCCGCTGCGGCCAAATATCCTACCTGACGCATTCCTCCACCAAGTATTTTCCTGATTCTCAATGCTCTACGAATATCTTCTTTCGTTCCAAGCAGTACAGAACCTATTGGAGCGCCTAATCCTTTAGACAAACAAACCGATATTGTATCGAAAATTGCTCCAAATTCTTTTGGGTTTTGTCTTTTAGCCACTAATGCATTCCAAATTCTGGCTCCATCCAAATGGAATTTCAGATTATTAGCATCGCAAACTTTTTTTATCTCTCTTAAATCTTCTAATTCATAACAAGCCCCACCTCCTTTATTGGTGGTATTCTCTACACAAACTAAACTGGTTAACGGACTGTGATAAAACTCAGGATCATTAATTGCTGCCGCAACCTGACTGGCATTTATCATCCCTCTATGTCCGTCTAACAAACAACAGGATACACCGCTGTTGAACGAAACTCCTCCTCCTTCATAATGATAAACATGAGCATATTTATCTGCAATCAATTGTTCTCCGGGCTGTGTATGTAATTTAATTGCGGTTTGATTTGCCATAGTTCCAGACGGAAAAAAAAGCCCGGCTTCCATACCAAAAAACTCAGCAACTCTAGTCTCTAATTCGATAACTGTAGGATCTTGCCTGTATACGTCATCCCCAACATGAGCATTAAACATATACTGCAACATTTCATATGTTGGTTTAGTAATGGTATCGCTAATTAAATTTATTTCCATATTCTAAAAACTATATCTTATTTTTGTACAGCAAAATTACGTATTACTGTTAGTTAATTTTGGTAAGTTTCAGTAAATTTTAACTTCCCGATAACGATAGAACCAAATTAACGTAATATTTGTAAAAAACATATAAAACTACTATTAATTTATGACAACGACCGAACAAATAAAAGGTATTGTGGAGCGCCTTGGTGCGTTGAGGAGGTATCTTTGACGTTGATGCCAAACTAATCGAAATTGCAAACGAGGAAGAAAAAACTTTTGCACCTGATTTTTGGAACAATGCAAAAGAAGCTGAAGCTATTGTAAAAAACCTTCGAAACAAGAAAAAATGGATCGAAGATTACAACAAAGCAATCGAACTTACTGATGAATTGCAACTTGCGCATGATTTTTATAAAGAAGGCGAACTTTCTGCAGCAGAGTTAGACGAGCATTACAACACTACTCAAGCTCATATTGAAAACATCGAATTTAAAAACATGCTTTCAGATGAAGGAGACAGTTTAAGTGCCGTAGTACAAATTACAGCCGGAGCCGGAGGAACTGAAAGTTGTGACTGGGCCGGAATGCTAATGCGCATGTATATGATGTGGGGAGAAAGTTACGGTTACAAAATCAAAGAACTTAACTTTCAGGAAGGTGATGTAGCCGGAATTAAAACCGTAACTTTAGAATTCGAAGGAGATTATTCTTTTGGTTATCTAAAGGGTGAAAACGGAGTACATCGTTTGGTGCGAATCTCTCCTTTTGACAGTAATGCCAAACGTCATACTTCGTTCGTATCTGTTTATGTGTATCCGCTTGTTGATGATAGTATCGAAATTGACATTAATCCTGCCGATATCGAAATTACAACTTCCCGTTCCAGTGGTGCCGGAGGGCAAAACGTAAATAAGGTCGAAACCAAAGTGCAATTAGTACACAAGCCAACCGGAATTCAGATTCAATGTTCTGAAACAAGATCTCAACAGGACAACAGACAACGTGCTATGCAGATGTTGCGTTCTCAATTGTATGAAATTGAGTTAAAGAAACAACAAGCACAACGTGCCGATATCGAAGCCGGAAAAATGAAAATCGAATGGGGTTCACAAATACGTAACTACGTAATGCAGCCCTATAAACTAGTAAAAGACGTTCGTACAGGCTACGAAACCAGCGATGTTGATGGGGTTATGAATGGAAATATAGATCCGTTCCTAAAAGCCTACTTAATGATGATGGGACAGAAAGAGGAAGAATAAATTAGTGATCAGTATCCGGTCGCAGTTTGCAGTTCACTGAGACTGACAACTGAGACCTAATACTAGGACTGAGACTGACAACTGAAAACTTAAAAGAAAAAGTTATGATAAAATGGGCAGATGTAATTCATTTTACAAATAAAGGAAATCCGATACCGGAAAAAAGAGTAGAAAAAACGGAAGAAGAATGGAAACAGCTTTTAACTCCTGAAGAATTTCAGGTAACCCGATTAAAAGGTACCGAAAGATCCTTCAGTTCTGAACTTTGCAGTTTGTTTGATCCCGGAATTTATGAATGTAAATGCTGCGGAACTTTATTATTTGATGCTTCTGAGAAGTTTGAGTCAGGAACGGGATGGCCCTCATTTACTCAGCCTTTAAAAGAAAATGCCATTGCATACCATGCCGACAAATCATACGGAATGATTAGAGTTGAAGTCGTTTGCAATACCTGTGATGCCCATTTAGGACATGTTTTTCCTGACGGTCCCGAACCTAGTGGTCTGCGATATTGTATTAATGCAGTTTCTCTTTCTAAAATTAAATAAATTAAAAATCGATTCCTTCTAACAAAGTGAATCGATTTTTTTTATTCCATGCTTTTTTTCAAATGATTTGTATTATATTTGTAAGCCACTACTTATCAATAAATTAATTATTGATTTTCCATTTCAATTCAAATCGAATCCCCTTCATTCGTATCAAGAAACCAGCGATACTAACTTAAATACAAACTAAAAAACTATTAACAAATAAACCTTTAAAATGTTAATATTGTAATATTTAAGCTATTATTCTAAACATATTTCAACAAACCCATAAATAATATTAGGTAATTAAAATCTAATTGATTTTATTTGGGAAAAATTAACCCTATAATCTATTACATTCATTAAATGAAATCCTATTCAATTCAAGAAATTAACGAAGTAATCAATGGCGTAATTTACGGCACTACTTCACAAAGCATTACAGCCACAGAGCAACTAGAAAAAGCGACAACTTCAGAAATTTCATTTATAGGAAACAAAAAATATGAAAAATACTGGTCAACTTCAAATGCATCCATTGCAGTAGTTAACGAAGATATTTCAATAGAGCCAGGGGAAAATCGTGCCTTTATCAAAGTAAAAAATGCCGATCTGGCCATGTCTCAAATTCTGGCCCTTTTTGCCCCACCTGCCCCAATATTCCATACTAATATTCACAAAACTGCTACTGTAGACGAAACAGCCATTATTGGTGAAGGTGCCAAAATTGGTGCCGGCTGCTACATTGGACCAAAAGTAGAGATTGGCTCCAATACTACTATCTATCCAAACGTAACTATTCTTGACGAATCAACCGTTGGTAATAATACGGTTATCTGGTCCGGAACGGTTGTAAGGGAACGTTGTCATATTGGCAACGATTGTATCATTCACCCTAATGCAACAATTGGCGCTGATGGTTTTGGATTTCGTCCATGCAGCGAAAAAGGATTGGTGAAAATTCCACAAATTGGAAACGTAATTATAGGAAACGGAGTTGAGATTGGCGCGAATACTTGTGTAGACCGCGGAAAATTCAGCTCTACTATTCTTGGTGATGGCTGCAAAATTGACAATCTGGTACAAATAGGACACAACAGTAAACTAGGTAAGTTTTGCATCATGGCAGGAAACAGTGGTTTAGCCGGTTCTGTAACTTTAGGAAATGGTGTTATCATTGGTGGAAGCGCTTCCATTAAAGACCATACCACAATTGGTGATGGTGCTGTAGTTGGAGCAGGCTCAGGAGTTATTTGTGATGTTGCTGCCGGAAAAACCATGTTAGGTTATCCCGCCGTAGAAGCCCGAGATGCTTTAAAACAATGGGCCCTTCTAAAACGAATGGTTTGTGATATTAAAAAATAATAGAAAAATTGATGATATAAAAAACCGGAAGTTCGCTTCCGGTTTTTTTTATGTCTTAAACAGGCGCTTTACTTCTTCCAAAAGATACTGAAAATTTAACTATCAGAACCTTAATTTAATTTCATAACAGCACAACATTTATTATGTGGGTTTCAATTGATTTTGTAAATTAGCCAACACTATTTTGTTAAAACATTAAAATATTATGGATTTAAACTTCAATAAAAACGAAGATCACAATAAATTACTACTTTCTGAACTAAAACAAAAATTTGCTAAAGTAAAATTAGGAGGAGGCGAAAAACGTATTGAAAAACTACATGCTGAAGGTAAAATGACCGCACGCGAACGTATTGATTACTTGTTAGACGAAAATTCTAAAAGTATTGAAATCGGAGCTTTTGTTGGCGAAGGAATGTATGCCGAACACGGCGGCTGTCCGTCTGGAGGCGTTGTCATTAAAATAGGATACATCAGAGGAAAGCAATGCATAGTGGTAGCTAATGATGCCACCGTAAAAGCCGGTGCTTGGTTTCCGATTACCGGAAAGAAAAACCTGCGTGCACAGGAAATTGCCATGGAAAACCGATTGCCAATCATTTATCTGGTAGACAGTGCCGGTGTTTATCTGCCCTTACAAGATGAAATTTTCCCTGATAAAGAACACTTCGGAAGAATCTTTAGAAACAATGCACAAATGAGCAGTATGGGAATCACCCAAATTGCTGCTGTAATGGGCAGCTGCGTCGCCGGAGGTGCTTACTTGCCTATTATGAGTGACGAGGCCTTAATTGTAGACAAAACAGGAAGTATTTTCCTTGCGGGAAGCTATTTGGTTAAAGCAGCCATTGGAGAAACCATCGACAATGAAACTTTGGGTGGTGCCACAACGCACTGCGAAATCTCAGGTGTTACCGATTACAAAGCCAAAGATGATAAAGATGCCCTCGAAAAGATAAAAAACATCGTAGACAAAATCGGTGATTTTGACAAGGCCGGCTATAGCCGTATCAAAGCTGAAAAACCTGCTCTGGAACCTAAAGATATTTACGGAATCCTGCCAAAGGCAAGAAACGAGCAGTATGATATGATGGAAATCATCAATCGTCTGGTTGATAATTCCGAATTTGAAGCTTACAAAGAAGGCTACGGTCAGTCTCTAATTACCGGATATGCCAGAATTGACGGCTGGGCTGTTGGAATTATAGCCAACCAGAGAAAAGTAGTGAAAACTAAAAAAGGAGAAATGCAATTTGGAGGGGTTATCTACTCTGATAGTGCCGATAAAGCGACCCGTTTTATTGCCAATTGTAATCAGAAGAAAATACCTTTAGTTTTTTTACAGGACGTTACCGGTTTTATGGTCGGATCAAAGTCAGAACATGGCGGAATTATAAAAGACGGTGCTAAAATGGTAAATGCGGTAAGCAACTCAGTTGTGCCAAAATTTACCGTTATCGTTGGAAACTCTTACGGTGCCGGAAACTACGCAATGTGCGGAAAAGCATATGATCCAAGATTAATTTTTGCCTGGCCAAGTGCCGAACTTGCGGTTATGGGTGGAACTCAGGCTGCGAAAGTACTAGCTCAAATCGAAGCTTCTTCACTAAAAGCAAAAGGAGAAATCGTAGACGAAGAAAAAGAAACGGAGCTGTTTAACAAAATAAAAGCACGTTATGATGCGCAAACTTCACCCTACTATGCTGCTTCAAGATTGTGGACAGATGCAATTATTGATCCGCTTGACACTCGTACCTGGATTTCTATGGGAATTGAAGCCGCCAACCACGCTCCAATTCAAAAACCCTTTAATTTGGGAGTGATTCAGGTTTAAGTTTTAAGACATTCCCATAAATGCGTTAAATAAAAAGTAAAAAACTTATTTTCAGTTACTTAAAAATAAATATATCATTAAAAATGAGTAACTTTAGTGAGTAATTTTTAATCACGTAATATCATGGAAAATGTAAAAAGCTTAAATAAATGGGCCAATTCGCACACTTATTTACCTGTAGATTTAGTACGTATTGTATTGGGTGTTTTTTTATTTATGAAAGGAGTTTCATTTGTAACGAATGTTCAGTATCTGCATGATTTAATTTCTCCTATTGATAAATTTGGCGGCGGAATGTTTCTGTTACATTACATCGCACCAGCCCACATGATTGGAGGTATCATGATTGTTTTCGGGCTGCTTACCCGTTGGGCGATAGCTGCTCAATTACCCATCCTTTTTGGGGCCGTTCTGATTAATTTTATGGGACACATGCATTCTGAAAGCTTGATTCTTGCAATTGTAGTTTTATTAGTTTGTGTGTTCTTTTTATTCTATGGAAGCGGAAAACACTCAGCTGACTATTATTTCAAAATGCAACAATAACTTTGTTTTATCCTCAACTGTACCAATTAAAAGTTGAGGATAAAATAATTAGCCCCTTTCCAAACGTTAATTAATCCTTTAAAATTTCTTTAATTGTCTTTTAAGAGTTAAATTCGCGACCATGAATTGGATTCGTAAGGCTGTTGCTTTTATATCACTTTTGATCATCACTTTTTTTGCCATTCAGGCAAACGATTCTGTTGTTGACAAAAGTGAAAGTAAAAAAACAGACACTACTTTTTCTATCGACTATACCGACTCTTTGGCTTTTATTCAGCCACAAACAGGTTATCATCTGGTAGGAAATATCAAAACCAATTCTTCCGGTTTAATCAAATGGTTTGACTCTTTATTGGTTGCTGTTCCTCAGCATCAGGCCTTAAATACTGCCTCAAACTTTGCCAATCAATTTAGCACTCAGAGCAAAAAGGTTCTTTTAATGCTCTACCCCTTCCATTTTTTCTGGTAGATTACTTATGAATTTTTAATCGAAAAGATCTTTCTTTTCCCCAATTATTAAGCCGTTTTCAATCTGAAAACTGTTTACTATTTCATATCAATTTATCAAATTTTAAAACAAATGGAAACAAGTGTAACCATAATTGGTATTGTGATCGCCATCATAGTAGCCATTCCTATTTATTTTTCAGCACGTTCAAACGCTGCCAACAAATCTAAAATCCTAAACATAAAAAAGAGATTCAATCCGACACATCCGGAAAACTTTGATCTGACTGAATCTCAAAGCAATAAAACACTAACAATTGATCAAAAGGATAAAAAATTCGTTCTGATGAATTTCAATCCCAATCAGGAAGAATCTACTTATGTTGATTTAAAAAATGTCTCTTCCTGCAAATTAGCACTAACGACCGACGGAAACTCGGATACCATACTAAAAATCGATTTTGAATTTCTGGACAAAGAAACTTCTAAAAAAAATACAATTGCTTTCTATGATTTCGACGATGACCGTATTAAACAAATAAGTGCTTATCAAGATCATGTGTTTGCGAAAAAATGGCTTAAAATCATTCAGGATTCTATTTAAATGTTAGTTATTTAATTCACTAAAAGAGGCTCGTTTTGAGTCTCTTTTTTTTACATGATATTTGTCATTTTATTTTCGGCAGCAGTGCTCTAATTTTGAGTATCCAAAATCCACTTTTATGAAAATTTCATTAACACAAAAATACAACGTTCCCGGTCCAAGATATACCAGTTATCCTACGGTTCCTTATTGGAATGAAACTAATTTTAATGAACAGAAATGGATTGCATCATTCCAGAGGTCTTTTTCAGAGAGCAATTCGCAAAACGGAATCAGTTTGTATATTCACCTGCCATTCTGTGAAAGTTTATGTACCTTTTGCGGTTGTAACAAACGAATTACTAAAAATCACAATGTTGAAGAAACTTATATAAAAGCTCTTTTAAAAGAATGGAGCTTATATTGTAATCTACTTCCGGAAAAGCCAATTATAAAAGAGATTCATTTAGGTGGCGGAACTCCAACTTTCTTCTCTGTAAACAATCTGGAACAGCTTATCAATGGTATTTTTAAAAATGCCCGAAAAGCCGAAAATCACGAGTTTAGTTTTGAAGGCCATCCGAACAATACCACTTACGAACAGCTTAAAAAGTTGTATCATTTAGGTTTTCGAAGGGTAAGTTTTGGTGTTCAGGATTATGCAGAAAAAGTTCAAAAAGCGATTCATAGAATTCAGCCTTTTCACAATGTGGCAAAAGTGACCTTTTGGGCCAAAGAAATAGGATATACTTCAATTGGTCATGATATTATATTTGGTCTACCTTTTCAAACGGTAGAAAATGTTATTGATACTGTTGAAAAAACGAACTCCTTAAAACCGGATCGTCTGGCATTTTACAGTTATGCTCATGTGCCCTGGATCAAAGGCAATGGCCAACGTGGATTTAATGACGAAAACATTCCGAAAGATGCCGAGAAAAGAAAACTATATGAAGTCGGTAAACAATTACTGGCACAAAATGGTTATCATGAAATTGGAATGGATCATTTTGCCTTCCCTTCTGACAGTTTATACAAGGCAACTCAAAATAAAGAACTACACCGAAACTTTATGGGCTATAGCGCCTCAAAAACACAGCTTATGATAGGCTTAGGGGTTTCCTCTATTAGCGACAGTTGGTATAGTTTTGCTCAAAATACCAAAACTCTCGAAGAATATTACCAGTTGTTAGAATCAGACAAACTACCAATCGTGAAAGGCCATATTCTCGATGATGAAGATCTGATCATCCGAAAACATATTTTAAACTTAACCTGTGAATTTGAAACTTCCTGGGGTAATGAATCTTTATATTTCAAAGAAATTCCAGCGGTTATATCCGATTTAAAAGAAATGGAAAACGATCATTTAATTGTAATTGAAGAAAATAAAATTAAGATTACCGATGCAGGAAGACCTTTTGTACGTAACATTTGTATGGCCTTCGATCTACATTTAAAAAGAAAATCTCCGGAAACAAACCTCTTTTCTATGACGGTTTAGATTGCTCTGAAAGAGCGTTAACAATAGAAACATGCGGAGTACTGCGAAAGATCGGGATAATTGTTTGCGCCCTTAAAAAGGATAAAAGATAGATCTTAACAAAAAAGCATTTATCCCCCTTTTCTATGAAGCCCTCTAAGAAATTGTATGGTTTTTATTCGAATCAGCATGATCTCAGGAGGCTTTTGTCCTTTCAGGTGTAACCAATAATTGCCATCCTCATTCATAACGCTGCACACCATGCTATTATCAGAGCTCTTTAAAAGCAAATCCAACTAGATTTCTTCTATTCAGATTATGCAATCTTTTTGCTTAATTCTTAACTTTTGCAACTGATCCCTGATTTCCTTCAATGCTACACAATTTTTCGCATGATCCCCTTTTAATGACAATTAGGAGTCGACTGAACAAACAAACTCATATTGGATGGAGAAATGTAAGGAATTCCGAGACCTAGTCCTCTCAGGATAAATAATACTCCGATAATAACAGCAACATAGGGAATTGCTTTCTGAATCTTATTTCGGAATGGGAGTTTAATTAATGAATTGACATACACTACAACCGTCATTAACGGTATCGTTCCTAAACCGAACAATAGCATATACAGCACTCCTAAACTAGCGCTTTGCATGGCTATAGCTCCAAATAAGGCTACATAAACCATTCCGCAAGGCAAAAAGCCATTCAACAGTCCGATGGTAAAGAGAGATTTGTAGCTCCTGTCTTTAAATTGATTCCCTAAGCTTGACTTTACCCGGGAGATAATTTTATAGACTGGTTTGGAAAAGTTGTATTTAGAAAAGGCCTTTTCTGGAATTAGAACAACGACTATCATCGCCAAACCAATAAAAATGGACATTTTTTGTTGAAGTCCGGCCAAAAAGAATCCTCTTCCTAATAACCCAAAAATAAGTCCAATGGTTGCGTACGCAGTCAATCGGCCTAAATGATAAGTAATAATTTGAATTACCTTTTTAGCTTCATTTTGTCGGTCCACAGGCAACATCATAGCAATTGGACCGCACATTCCGATACAATGTAAACTGCTGATTAATCCAAATATAAAAGCGGAATACAACATCTTTTTAGTTTTTTTGATACAGCTTGCTTTACTATTGCTAAGTAAAAATGCTGTGCGAATAAAGACAAAATCAACTGAAAAGGAATCTTTTCAATTGATCGGCCTTAAAATATTAATTTACATAGATTACCTCTTTAGACAGGTATTTTTTTCCTCCATACTGCCATTCCATATTGACATCCCAACGTCCTTTCACTAATTTGTTTTTCGGAATTAACAACGCTGAGTTTGTTAAAGCAATTTGGGTATTAAAATCAAATTTCTTATTTGACGGACGGTACAACAGTATGTTACCTTTTACTTTATCGTTTTCAAAAACGGCAGGAAAAACAATTTCAAGTCCATCTTTATGATAGGCAATTGAAGGTTTTTGCTGTAAATCCTGAGCGTTTTGAATACGTGCCATTTCTTCCTGAAAATGTGAATCATGCTTATAGTATTCTTCAACAACCAAATCATTGTCGTATTTACTATTCGATTGTACTTCAAAAACAAAATATAAAATAAAACTCATAAACAATGCAAATGCAATGACAATTCCGGTACCCCAATTTATTTTCATAATTGTATTTTTTAATTAAAACTTCGCGGACCTAAAAAGTTAGTCGTAGTGGTTTCCAGCAGCTCTTTTCCGTTATAAACCCCTATTTTAACTTTCGTTTTATCGCTCTCCAGAAGTACTTCATCAATTTCTATGAACAATGTTCCTTGCGAAATACCTTCTTTAACTATTTTAAAATGCGTTTTTCCCACATTTTTAATTTCACCTTTTTGATCGATTAGCTCAAAATGAATATCATTATAATCTTTCATTGTCTTATTGACAATTTTGTAGGTATACACATTACTTATTTTATCTCCTTTGTGCTGAAAAAGCTGTCCTGGTAAACGCAGAACAATAGCCTGAACATCGGTTCTTAAAAACAACATTCCCACAAATACACTCAACAGAATAAACAAAACGGCTGTATATCCTTTCATTCTTGTGGTGAACTTAAAAGGAGCTTTTTTCTCGATCTCGTCTTCAGACGCGTAACGAATAAGTCCTTTAGGTAAACCAACATTTTCCATGATGGAGTCACATTCATCAATACAGGCTGTACAGTTTGTACATTCCAGCTGTGTTCCGTTTCTAATGTCGATACCCATCGGACAAACGTGTACGCATTGATGACAATCGATACAATCTCCTTTTCCGGTTAAGGCTCTGTCTTCTTTTTTACTGAATTTGGCTCGGCCTTCTTCCTTTTCTCCACGTACAAAATCATACGCCACATTGATTGACTTATTGTCCAGCAGTACTCCCTGCAAACGCCCGTAAGGACAAGCAATGATACATACCTGCTCACGGAACCAGACAAACACAAAATAGAAGACTCCCGTAAAAATAAGCAACGCGATAAAATTACTGGCTTGCTGAATTGGTCCTTGCTCTACCATCAGAAAAAGTTCGTCACTTCCTACCAAATAGGCTAAAAACACATTGGCAATTCCGAAAGAGATTAGGAAAAAGAGCGTCCATTTAATACCTCTTTTTCGGATTTTCTCTGCGTTCCATTCCTGTTTTGCAAGTCGTATTTGTGCACCGCGATCTCCATCGATCCAATATTCAATTCGCCTGAAGACCATCTCAAGAAAAATAGTCTGCGGACAAATCCATCCGCAAAAAATCCTTCCAAAAACGACTGTAAATAAGATGATAAATACAACACCGACCAACATTGAGATCACGAAGAGATAAAAATCCTGTGGCCAGAATGGAAACCCGAATATATTGAAGCGTCGTTCCATAATGTTGAACATCATAAACTGGTTTCCATTTATTTTTATAAACGGATTCGCAATTAAAATCGCCAACAAAATATAGCTGACTATTTTCCGGTATTCATAAAACTTACCAGACGGTTTTTTAGGAAAAATAAACTTTCTCTTACCGCCTTCATCAATGGTTCCAATGGTATCTCTAAAAGCTTCGTCTGGTAAATTTGACATGGTATTATTTTTTAACTTCTGTACTATCTTTTGTTTTATCTGCTGTGTCGCCTTTTTTAGGGACGCTCTTATCTACCCAAACTTCTCCTTCCGGTTCTTTTGGATCTTTTGGGTTACTGCCTTGTAAAGACAAAATGTAACTCGCTACTTTTTGAATTTCCTTTGGCTTCATCCCATTGGTTTTCCAGGAAACCATTCCTTTTCCGTCACGTCCTCCATTGGTAATCGTATGGAAAATTTCTTTAATTCCGCCTCCTAAAATCCAGTGATCATCGGTCAGGTTTGGTCCAATTTGACCACCACCGTCTGCTCTGTGACAGGCTGCACAATTGGTCATGAAGATCTCCTTACCGGCTGCTAAACTTGCGTCATCGGTTAATAAGACAACTGTTTTTTCATCCATCAAATCAGGAGCTGTTTTAAGATATTCCTCAACATCTATTTTGGCCTGAGCCATTTCTTTTCTCAACTCAGTTTCCTGATCGTCTCCTCCAAAAATATCGTAACGAGCTACATAGATCACACCAAATATGATACAGATGTAGAATAGATATACCCACCAAGGCGGTAAATTGTTATCTAACTCTTTGATACCATCATAATCATGATCCATCAACAAATCGCCTTCTCTTTCAATGGGTTCTGTTTGTGTTAGTTTATGCATCAACTCTTTGTACCAGGTACTTTCGGTCAGACTTAAACTCTTTTCATGATCAGCTTTTGCTTTTTCTTCCGGTGACATTAATTGGTACATTACCCTATTAACAGCACTCAACGTTATTTCGATTGCAATCAGAATAAACAGAAAAACAAAGAGAAAAATGGAAACCATTGGATACTTGATAAAAGCCGGCCTGTCACCGGAATCTATAAAATATTCCATGAGAGCAAAGACAATGAAAAAAATCAATGGCACTCTTACATATACTGGGAAAAATCTTTTCATTTTTATTTATCTTTTGAAATTATAATAAGCCCTTCATCCAAAGGTATCGCACTCATCTCCTCTATTTTTTCTTTCTTATAGGAGAACACCCAAAAACCCAGGCCTACAAAGAAGAAAAAGAATATCAGTAGGGAAAGTATCGGGTAAATCTCTATACCCGAAATGTTCTCCATATTGTGTTTTATTTGCTCAAACATGATGCTGTTATTTAGATGGTTGCTTTACTTTGATATCGGTTCCAAGTCTTTGTATGTAAGCAATTAAAGCGACAATTTCTCTCTCATTCATCGGAATGAATTTTTCACCTTTAGCAATTGCTTTTTTCTTACTGTCCTCATAACTTTTTACGTAGTCAGGATCGTTCTCCAGACTTTTTTCAATTGTCATTGCCTGCGCTCTTAATGTTTTAGTAGCATTTGCGATTTCTTCTTCGGTATAAGGAACACCCAGTGAAACCATTGCCTTCATTTTCTTCTGAGTCAGGGAAACATCCATCGCTTCGTTATCAAAAAGCCATTTGTAACCCGGCATAATTGAACCTGCTGAAGTACTTTGCGGATTCCACATATGGTTGAAATGCCAGTTGTCATTATATTTTCCACCTACTCTCAACAAATCGGGACCCGTACGTTTTGATCCCCATAAAAATGGATGATCGTATACAAACTCTCCTGCTTTTGATTGTGGTCCGTAACGCTCTACTTCACTTCTGAAAGGACGAACAGATTGAGAGTGACATCCCACACAACCTTCTCTGATATACAAATCACGTCCTTCAAGTTCTAAAGGTGTATATGGTTTCACACTTGAGATGGTCGGAATATTAGATTTGACCATAATAGTGGGTACAATCTGAATAACACCTCCGATTAAAATAGCGATTGTAGCCAAAATGGTTAACTGAATTGGTTTTCTCTCCAACCAGGTATGGAATTTCTCTCCATTAAGTCTTCCACTACTAATTCTTTGTAAAGCCGGAGCTTGTGCCAATTCGTCTTCAATCGTCTGACCTGCTTTTACGGTCATGATAATATTGTACACCAATGTCAACATTCCAATTAAATACAAACTACCTCCAATGGCTCTCATCCAATACATTGGCATAATAGCGGTAACCGTTTCAAGGAAATTACCGTAAACTAAAGTTCCATCCGGGTTAAATTGTTTCCACATTGAAGCTTGTTGAAAACCTGCTACATACAATGGAATTGTGTAAATAATGATTCCTAAAGTTCCTATCCAAAAGTGAAAGTTGGCCAATTTTTTAGAAAACAAATCCGATTTGGTCATTCTCGGAATCAACCAATAAATAATACCAAATGACATGAAACCATTCCAGGCTAAAGCCCCTACGTGTACGTGTGCAACGATCCAGTCTGTATAGTGCGCGATAGCATTTACATTTTTTAAAGAAAGCATTGGTCCTTCAAATGTTGCCATTCCGTAACCGGTAATTGCTACTACAAAGAATTTTAAAACCGGTTCTTCACGAACTTTATCCCACGCTCCTCTTAATGTTAGAAGTCCGTTGATCATACCACCCCAAGACGGTGCAATAAGCATCACTGAAAATGCAACTCCTAAATTTTGTGCCCAGTTTGGCAAAGCCGAATACAATAAGTGGTGTGGACCTGCCCAGATATAAATAAAAATCAGCGACCAGAAATGGATAATTGATAATCTATAAGAATATACCGGACGATTGGCTACTTTTGGAACAAAGTAGTACATCAGTCCTAAAAACGGCGTTGTAAGGAAAAATGCAACCGCATTGTGACCATACCACCACTGAACTAAAGCATCCTGAACCCCTGCGTAAACGGAGTAGCTTTTGAAAGCCGAAACCGGAATCTCAATATTATTGAAAATGTGCAACACTGCTACTGTAACAAATGTGGCCAGATAAAACCAAATGGCTACATATAAATGGCGTTCTCTACGACGCAGCATGGTACCAATCATATTAATCCCCATTACTACCCAAATAAGTGCAATCGCAATATCTATTGGCCATTCTAATTCAGCATATTCTTTTGAAGAAGTATACCCTAAAGGCAAGGTGATTGCTGCGGCGACAATGATAAGCTGCCAGCCCCAAAAATGCAGATTACTTAAAAAGTCGCTGAACATTCTGGCTTTTAGCAAACGCTGTAGCGAATAATACATCCCTGCAAAAAAAGCATTTCCAACGAAGGCAAAAATCACCGCATTGGTGTGCAAAGGCCGTAGTCGACCATAACTAAGCCAGGAGATCCCATCTGTTATGTTGGGAAAAAGGTACATCACCGCAAGGGTAAGCCCGACTAACATCCCCACTACTCCAAATAAGATAGTAGCGTAAATGAACTTTTTAACAATTTTGTTGTCGTAATAAAACTGTTCCATTTCCATAATTATACTTGTTTTTCTTTTATTGATGAATTGTTCTTTTGGCTGGTAATTTTGGTCTCATCATCAAAAAGCATTCTGACTGAGGGTGTATAATCGTCATCGTATTGTCCTGATTTGACAGCTACGATAAAAGCAACAAAGAATCCAATTGCCACGAAAATACTTACTGAAATTAATAGATAAATAACACTCATACCTTACGTTTTATACTAACAAAATTACTTGGTTATTGACTGGTAAAATATGATAATTATCATAGGCGAAGTCTTATGTTAAAAATATAAAAAATAACTTCAGAATTATTTATAACGATTTTAAATTTCTGTTACTGAAATAGTTAGACATGATCGTAACAAAACTTACAATCGTAATCGTACTTAAAGGCATGATAATAGCCGCAACCAATGGCAACAGATTTCCTGTAATTGCGAAGGAAAGCCCAACAACGTTATACAGCAGTGACAAGACAAAACTCATTTTAATAATTGTAATCGACTTGTGTGATAATTTTAAAAAATAATTTAGTCTCGAGAATTCACTTGCATCCAGTATAGCATCGCAGGCAGGAGAGAAAACATTGACATTTTCAGAGATCGAAATTCCAACATTACTTTGCGCCAAAGCACCTGCATCGTTTAAACCATCTCCAACCATCATCACATTACAACCTTCGTCCTGCAATTTTTTGATAAATTCTAACTTTTGCTCCGGCTTCTGATTAAAAATCAGTTCTGTGTTTTTAGGCAAAATGGCTTGCAAAGTAGCGCGTTCTCCATCATTATCTCCCGAAAGCACCTTTATTTGATACTCACGACTCAATGTTGAAAAAAGTGTTTCTAATCCATCCCTATATTTATTCTGGAATGTAAATTTTCCATAATAAGTACCATCGATTCTAATATGAAGACCTGTTTTTTCGATTTCAGACAGTTCCGTTACAGGACTATCAACAAAGGCTGCAGATCCAATTTTGATTGTAACATTCTCTGTAGAAGCCTGAATTCCTTTTCCGGTAATTTCCTGAAAATCATTAATTTTTATTCTATCTGAATCCGGCAGGAAATCATACAACATTCGGCTCAAAGGGTGATTAGAAGCACGAAGCACATTTTTAATAAGTATATAATTTTCTTCAGAGAGAGAATTTCCCTCATACACAATATTCGATTTCTTATTCGTGGTGATCGTTCCGGTTTTGTCAAAAACAATCGTATCCACTTTTGCCAGCTGCTCAATTACTAACGCATTTTTGAGATACATTTTTTGTTTGCCCATGATTCGCAGTATATTACCAAACGTAAAAGGTGCAGTAAGTGCCAATGCACATGGACAGGCGACAATCAAGACCGCAGTAAAGACGTTAAAAGCGGTATTGGCATCCATAAAAATCCAATAACCAAAGCCTGCAAAAGCAATTAATAATAACAATGGTGTAAAATACCTACTAATTGCATCGGTTATTGTCTTATGCTTTTGAAACACTTTTTTCTGGAAGATTTCATTACTCCATAATTGTGTCAGATAACTTTGTGACACCGAATGCAACACTTCCATTTCGATCACTTTACCAATATGTTTCCCTCCCGCAAAAACTTTATCTCCTGATTTCTTAGTGATCGGAACCGCTTCTCCCGTTACAAAACTATAATCGATCTCTGCCTTTTCACTAATCAGAATTCCATCAACAGGAATAAGCTCCTGATTTCGAATGAGCAATCTGTTTCCTTTTAAAACATCATAAACAGGAATACTTTCTTCTGAAGTATCTGAATTAATTCTGGTCACAGCAATTGGAAAATAGGATTTGAAGTCTCTTTCGAAACTTAAAAAGCTATAGGTTTTAATCTGAAACATCTTTCCTAACAACATGAAAAAAACCAGCCCTGTCAAGCTATCAAAGAAACCTGATCCGTAATTCATGACGATATCAAAAGTACTTCGAACAAACATTACAATAATTCCCAACGCAATTGGAATATCGATATTCAGCATTCCCGATTTGATACTTTTGTAAGCAGAAACATAATAACCACTTGCCGAATACAAAAAGCTGGGCAAAGCCAAAATAAAAATCAGGATTCTGAAAAAGGGTTTGTAATTGTCCAGCCAGAATTCTTTTATTTCAAAATATTCCGGAAACGACAATAACATAATGTTTCCGAAGCAAAAAAAGGCAACACCTAATTTATACGTTAAGCTTCTATCGACATTATTTTTACCCGTTTCATAATTTTCCAGACTGATATAAGGTTCATAGCCTATAGAACTAAGCATATAAACGATAGTTTTCAAAGAAACGGTATCTGAATTAAAAGTAATCCGAACCCTTTTCTCCGGAAAGTTCACCTGAGAGAGGCTTATCCCGGGCTGCATTTTGTTTAAATTCTCCAAAATCCAAATACAAGAACTGCAATGAATATAGGGAATATTTAAAGAAACAATAGCCGTATTTCCTTCCTGAAATTCTAATACTTTCGAAAGAATAGCCTCATTGTCTAAAAAGTCATATTTACCTGTGATATCCTGTGGAGTAGCGCCGGGTGCATTTTCAAAATCATAATAACCGGTTAAATCATGAAGACTAAAAATTTCGTAAACCGTTTTACATCCGGCACAGCAAAATTTCTTTTCATCAAAATTGATTACTTCATTTTTAGGAATCGTAAGTCCGCAATGAAAACAACTTTGTTCACTCATAATTTGTTTTTTTTTGATACCACAAATATTCAAAATAAGAGGCGACTTTAAATATGACATTTATCATACTACAACGAAATCCGTTTCTAATTTAATGAAATAAATCCTTCAAACAGTGATGTCAGATTTTTTTGTTTTTTTTCAGCCCAAACACTAGCTGCGAAAGCGAATATTGGTTAATTTTGTAATAAATATTTTTGCTATGAATAAATGTGACCAATGTATCGTAAGACAGCTTTCTTCTCTAAAAGCACTCAATAAAGACGAGGTTGTGAAACTGGCGAATAGCAAAACAACTTACACGATTAAAAAAGGGGATGCGCTTTTTGAAGAAGGTGAAGTTACGAATGGAGTTTATTGTGTAAAAGACGGTGTTGGAAAACTTTCTAAATTAAGTGCCAACGGAAAAGATCAAATTGTAAAACTGGTAAAATCAGGAGAACTTTTAGGTCAGCGTTCTATGATTAGCAATGAACCTGCTAACTTAACTGCCAAAGCCGTTGCTGATATGGAAGTATGTTTTATTCCGAAAGCCGAAATTCTTCACTTTTTCAATAACAACAATCAGTTCTCTATGAATTTGATGCAATCAGTTTGTGAGGATTTAAAAGAATCTGAAAACGATAAAATTGCATTGGTACAAAAAACGGTGAAACAGCGTTTAGCTGAAACTTTACTGCAGTTGCATGACGATTTTGGTGAGAATGCGGATAATACTCTGAAAGTTCAGCTTACAAGAGAAGAGCTGGCGGGTATCATAGGTACGGCCACAGAAAGCTGTATTCGATTGTTATCGGATTTTAACAAACTGAATTTAATTGAATTAGTCGGCAAAAAAATCAAACTTCAGGACATCAAAGCCTTAAAAAAGCTGGCAGAATAATTACTGCTTTTTAGCTTCGTTCCAAAAAACATCCATTTCGGCCAACGTCATATCCATCAAAGGTTTTCCCATCTCTGCTGCTTTGCTTTCCAAATACTGAAAACGCTTAATGAATTTTTTATTAGTACGTTCCAAAGCATCTTCGGGATTTACATTTAAAAAACGGGCGTAATTGATCATAGAGAATAAAACATCTCCAAATTCGGCCTCTATTTTGTCCTGATCCCCTGCTTTTACTTCCACTTGCAATTCTTCCAGTTCTTCCTGAACTTTGTCCCAAACCTGATGCGATTCTTCCCAATCAAAACCAACTCCTTTTACTTTGTCCTGAATTCGACTGGCTTTTACTAATGCCGGCAAACTTCTCGGAACTCCTTCTAAAACTGATTTTTTACCTTCTTTCAGCTTTAACTTTTCCCAGTTTTGTTTTACTTCTTCTTCGTCTTTGACTTTGGTATCACTGTAGATATGAGGATGACGGTGAATGAGTTTATCACAGATTTCGTTACACACATCTGCCATGTCAAAATCGTTGGTTTCAGAGCCTATTTTCGCATAAAAAACAATATGCAACAGCAAATCACCCAGTTCTTTTTTTACTTCATTTAAGTCATTGTCTAAAATAGCATCACCCAACTCATAGGTTTCTTCGATAGTAAGATGTCTAAGGGTTTGCAAAGTTTGTTTTTTATCCCACGGGCATTGCTCACGAAGTTCATCCATAATAATTAATAATCTTTCGAAGGCCTTAAGTTGAAGTTCTTTGCTCATTTTTGAAGTTTTATCCGGGTTGTAACGATTGGTGTAAAAGTAAAAAATCCTGTCAAGAAAACATCTCAACAGGATTAATATATTTTGAAGTATTTAGGTTCTGAGGTTCCAAAATGCTGAGCCTAATCTATTCTTAACAATCTAAAAAACTTAGTCACTCAGAAACTTAGTACCTTAAAAGAATACTATGAACTACTATTCTTCTTTTTTCGCTTTTGCCTTTTTAGCAGCAGGAGCTTTTTTTTGGTTTTTCTTCAGCAACCGGAGCTTCTTCAACAGCTTCAACAGCAGCAGGAGCTAAATCTGTTACCAAACCTTTCGCCTGAAGGGTATTGTACCAGTTTAATACTTTTTTAATATCTGAAGGATAAACTCTCTCTTCGTCGTATTCAGGTAAAATTTCTTTAAAATAAGCGGATAATGTAGCATTATCTTCTTTATGAGAAATGGCTTGACCTTTATTTTCTTTAGTAGCAATACGTTGCATTACTTCTGTTAATGGTTTTTCGCCTTCGTAAGTATAAATTGAAATCTCTGATAATAAACTTACATTACTTTTTAAGTTTACTGTGATTTTTTTTCCATCTGCTAATGATTCTGCCACAAAACCTGTACGAGTTTGCACTTTCAATACATATAAACCTGGTTTCCCAGAAATGGCTAAAATTTTCTCTAAATTCATGTTTATTAAAATTAGTATTAAGAATTTGATTTATTATATTTCTTTGATTCTAAATTCATACTTTAGAATACTATCTTCCTTTTTTTGCAGCAAAAAATTTCATTCTGTACTCTTGAAATGTCTTGCCTTCGGTAATGTTTTTTAGTTTTTTCTGGATCAGACGTTTCTTTAGAGAAGAGATTTTATCTGTAAACAAAACTCCTTCAATATGATCGTATTCGTGCTGAATTACTCTGGCTACCAACCCGTCAAAAACTTCGGTTTTCATTACGAAATCTTCTTCACAATATTCAATTGTAACGGTAGGTTTTCTGTAAACATCTTCGCGAACATCCGGAATACTCAAACAACCTTCATTAAAACTCCACTCCTCTCCTTCTTCTTTCAAAATCTTAGCATTGATAAAAGTTTTTTTGAAACCTTTTAAATCTTCCTGCTCACTTGAAGAAAGATCCTCATCATCACTAAAAGGAGTTGTATCAATAACAAACAAACGAATAGGAACACCTACCTGAGGCGCAGCAAGTCCAACCCCTAAAGCGTTGTACATGGTTTCATACATGTTAGCTATTGTTTCTTTTAGGTTTGGATAATCTGGCGTAATTGCCTCACCCACTTTTCTTAAAACAGGATCACCATATCCTACAATTGGTAAAATCATTTGTAATATTTTAATGCATTATCTACTGAAAAACACTGAATTTAATTCTCTTAATTCAGCTGGCAAAAATAGTAAAAAATAGTCAATGAATAATTCGAAAGGGCTATTATATGTCATTTTTTGCAATCTCGCCAAAAACTCATCCATAATTATGCCAAATTAATTCGTACAATTCTTACCTTTGTTTGTAAACCTCCATATATGTTTGACCGTATCTCGAAATTTACCAACAGTACTTCTTTTTTAAATGCCTCAAAAGTAACTATTGCTTCGGTTGTTCCTGTCTTAATTCTGAACTTTCTCGGACACTTCGAAATCGGTTTTACTATCGCTTTGGGGGCTTTTTATACGTATCCCAGTGATATTCCGAGTTCTTTAAGCCATAAAATAAAAGGACTTATAGTGGCTTCCTTTATCGTTTCGGGAGTAAACTTGCTGGTAAATCTTGCTTATCCGTATCCCTTTTTGTTTTATCCTTTTTTAGGCTTTCTACTGTTTTTATGTTCAATGATTTCAGTATATGGTCAGCGTGCTACTCTGGTTTCGTTCTCTGCTTTGTTGTCAATTTCCTTATCGTTTGGCCATTTGCATGAAGGCTGGGAAGCTTTTGAATATTCGGGTTTTATTTTTATAGGTGGAATTTTATATCTGATTGTATCATTGGTCTTTCACTTTGTACAGCCGTACAAATATGTTGAACTTCAAATTGCCGAAGGCATAAAACTAACGGCCAAATATTTAAAACTCAGAGGGGATTTATGGAATCCCGAAGCCAACAGAAAAGCCATTATTGAGAAACAATTAAGCGTTCAGGTAGAACTCAATCTGATTCATGAGGATTTAAGAAAGATGCTTATTGGCAATCAAAATACCTCGGGAGCAACCAGTCAGAATCGAAAGATGCTACTTGTTTTTATCACTCTGGTTGAGATTCAGGAACTGGCCTTATACACTTCTTTTGACCACGATAAACTGCATGAAAAATTTGCCGCACATCCCGAAGTGCTTCGAACCTATCAGAATGTAGCTTATAAATTAGCCTCTACCTTAAAAAAACTGTCTAAAAATGTACACAACATTAGTGTATATGTTGACAAGAATGATTTAAAGAATGAACTTGATGCTTTGGAGTTTGCCATTTTTGACTATGAAAAAACTTTAGGGAAAGAAGAAGCTGCCGAAGGTGTACTCATGTTGACCAATATGCTGAAGTACGCTAAAAATCAGGTGGGAAAAATCAAAACCATCCAACGTGCTTTTTCACTTGCGATGCAATCTTATAAATTAAAAGACAAGGATAAGGAACTAGAGAAATTCCTAACGCCTCAATATTACCCATTGCGTACTTTGCTTGAGAATTTATCCTACTCTTCTTCTATTTTCAGACATTCCATACGACTGACAACCACTATTTTAATTGGTTTTGTGATTGGAAAATTTCTTCCGTTTCAAAACGTGTATTGGATTTTACTGACCATTGTAGTAATCATGCGTCCGGGTTACGGCTTAACGAAAGAGCGCTCCTATAACCGAATTTTCGGTACTATTTTAGGAGGATTATTAGCATTCGGAATTGTTTCTTTGGTACAAAATCACGTTGTATTGAGTATCTTCTCTATTGTTTGTATGCTTCTTGGTATCTCGTTTACACAAATTAACTACAAAATAAGCGCAACATTTGTTACGATGTACGTGGTTTTTATTTATGGAATTTTAGCTCCAAATGTGGTTGAAGTGATTCAGTTTAGAATTCTCGATTCACTCGCGGGAGCCATTTTAGCTTTTTTAGCCAATCAGTTTCTATGGCCGGCCTGGGAATTTATCAATACTCCTATACATATTGAAAATTCGATTCGCGCTAATCGAAATTACCTAAAAGAGATTGCCGATTTCTACAATAAAAAAGGAGAAGTTCCTACTTCATACCGATTATCCAGAAAAAATGCTTTTGTTGAGGTTGGGAATCTAATGACTTCCTTTCAGCGCATGATGCAGGAGCCTAAATCGAAACAAAAAACACTTCCATTGGTTAATAAACTGGTGGTGCTTAACCATTCTATATTATCAGCGTTGGCTTCGCTATCAACTTATATCCAGTCACACCAGACTACTTCTGCTTCAGAATCTTTTAACTACATCATAAAAACAATTCTTTCCAATCTGGATCACGCAATTGCTGCTTTAAGAAATGAAAAGATCATCAATGATACTTATTTTGATAAGGAAGATGTGACTTTACAATTTGAAGAACTCAAACGTGTTAACTTCAAACGTCTTGCCGCAGATGACGATCTGGACAAGGAAACACGACAAGCCAAAATGCAAGAAGCTCAAATGGTAATAGAACAATTGATCTGGATGAGCAATCTGGCTGAGAAGATTTTAAAAATTACAAAGGAATTTAAAGCAACAAATCCAGATTAATTCATCTGGATTTGTTATTTATTCTAGGATCTGAGTTTAACTATTTTTTAGTTTTAAAACTTCAGAAGTATGTTTTCTAAGCTCGGCTAAAAGTTCCGGTTTATCATTTAAAGTCTGACCATAGGACGGAATCATCGTTTTCATTTTTGACTGCCATTCTGGTGTTTTCACCTGATTGGTAAAACATCTGCTGATCAAATCAACCATAATACCTACTGCAGTTGACGCTCCCGGAGAAGCTCCTAATAATACCGCCAGGCTTCCGTCATGTGTACTAATGACTTCGGTACCAAACTCTAAAACTCCGCCACCGTTTTCATCTTTTTTAATTACCTGAACACGTTGTCCGGCTCTTTCCAGTTTCCAGTCTTTAGAACGTGCTGTTGGCAAATACTCACGTAATGCTTTCATTCTGTCTTTAGGAGACTGACGTACCTGCTCAATCAAATATTTAGTCAAAGGAATATTATGATATCCTGCTGACAACATTGGAATTAAGTTGTTCGGTTTTATAGATAATGGTAAATCTAAGTAAGAACCATTTTTCAAAAAGCGTGTTGAAAATCCTGCAAACGGACCAAAAAGCAATGCTTTTTCGCCATCAATTACACGGGTGTCGATATGTGGTACAGACATTGGAGGCGCTCCAACGCTTGCTTTTCCATAAACTTTTGCCTGATGCTTTGCAATTACCTCCGGATTGGTACATTTTAACCATTGTCCGCTTACCGGAAAACCTCCGTAGCCATCTCCTTCCGGTACATTTGCTTTCTCTAATAAAGGCAATGAGCCTCCACCCGCTCCGATAAATACAAACTTAGTATAAGCTTTTCTTACATCGCCGGTAGCAAGATCGGTGATTTTGATACGCCATGATTTATCTTCACGTTGTTTTAGTTTTTTAACTTCATGATTAAAGTGCAAAGAAACACCATCAAGTGTCGCTAAATAATTGAACATGCTTCTGGTTAAAGCCCCAAAATTCACATCGGTACCTATTTCCATATGTGTAGCTGCCAGTTTCTCGTTAGCATCTCTGCCTTCCATAACAAGCGGCATCCATTTATTTAACTGCTCAAAATCGGAACTAAATTCCATTTGAGAAAAAATAGGGTTGTTTTGTAATGCTTCAAATCTCTTTTTAAGATACGCTACATTTTTTTCTCCCCAAACAAAACTCATGTGAGGAACACTTTTAATAAAATTATCAGGAGATGGTACCTTTTTCTGTTCTACTAAATAGGACCAGAACTGGCGTGAAATCTCAAAAGATTCCGCAATACTTATCGCTTTTTTCGGATCAATACTTCCGTCAGCCTTTTCAGGAGTGTAATTTAATTCGCAAAAGGCAGAGTGCCCTGTTCCTGCATTATTCCATGCATCTGAACTTTCTGCGGCAGCAACATCTAATCTTTCGTAAATTTCAATTTTTATATCAGGTTGTAATTCTTTCAAAATTACTCCAAGAGTGGCACTCATAATTCCCGCTCCAATAAGCACTACTTCACTATTAGAACGTATTGTTTTGTCAGACATAACAGTATTATTTTTAAAGTGCAAAGGTACTTTTTATAATTGCAAAAAAAAACTAAAATTGCATGATAAAAGTTATGTTTTTCTAAAAAATAAAAAGCTAAAAGATTGGGTGTTAAAAACGTTTTGACGAAAGATAGTCCTGAAGCATAATTGTAGCCGAAATTTCATCGATCAAACCTTTGTTCTGACGCTGTTTTTTACTGAGTCCGCTATCGATCATCGTTTGAAAAGCCATTTTAGACGTAAAACGTTCGTCGACACGAACTACTTTCATATCAGGAAAAATATTGGTAAAATGAGTTACAAATCCTTTAATAACTGAAGCACTCTCTGATGGCTGACCATTCATTTGTTTGGGCTCGCCGATTAAAACGGCTTCAACCTTTTCTTTTGTAAAATAATCTTTCAGAAAATCAATAAGGGTATTGGTTGGTATTGTTGTTAAACCTGAAGCAATGATCTGCATTTCATCCGTAACAGCAATTCCGGTACGTTTTTGTCCGTAGTCTATAGAAAGAATTCTTGGCATTTTATTTTATTTTTTTGCAAACTTAATTTAAAATAGTGCTCGATGCTTTAAAATACCAATAACATGAACAATTTCATTCTTAGAGTCAATTTTTACGATTGTAGTGTATCCTTTAAAAACATAATCTCTAAAATTTTCATCATCAAAATATATAGATTTTTTAAAATGAAAAGGATCCACCAAATCCTTCTTCAGCTTTTTTACTAATTCATTTTTAAAATTTCTTGCTGCAATTGGTTTATCTTTTGAAATAAAATGCACGATATCATTCAAATCATAATTAAACTCAATCGTTAAATTAATTTTCATATTTTTTAATAGTCTCTTCAAGTAAAACATCTAATTCTTCAAACGTGCTGTATTGTGCTGTTCCGTTTGCAATTTTTTCAGCTCTCTCTCTCAATTTCCTCTTATCCTCTTCAAATCCTGAATCTTCCGGAATTATTTTAAGTTCCTCTGAAGAAAACGAACTTAACAATTTTAATATTTTTTCTTTTATTTCCGGTTGAAACTCTAATCTAATTGCTTCCATAATGCTTTCATTTACAATACAAAGATAAACTTTTTTTATTCTGATCATTTCCTATTTAACTTTCTGTAAAACCTAACAAACAAAACAACTAGTTTAAGATTCTTAAAACAATCAAGATACATTTTACCTCATAAAAAATCCGTTCTGAGCTTTTGTTCAAAACGGATTTTTTCCAAATATTCAAAATCTAAAAAAAATAACTTCTATCTGTTAAACAGTCTTCTAAAAAAACCTCTTTCCTCCTCTTCATCATTTTCCTGCACTTCATACTGAGCAAACTTTGCCTGCGATTTCTCATGTTCATAAATTAACTCCTTAATATATTCAACATAAGTCCTCTTCTTTTCCTCCAGAAATCCAACAAGATATTTCTCGCTAAACTCCATGCCGCTCGCTGCCTCAATTTGTAACAGTTTTTTGTATAGCGGCTCAATATGCAAGGCAATTACCTCTTGCGGGACTGCCTGTCGTCTTCCAAAATAATTCACAATAACTCCATTCTCGTCTTTTGCAATCTCAAAATCGGTAATAACCCAATAGTAACGTCCTGACTTTGCTAAATTCTTAACAATAGCATGAAAGTTCTTTCCGTTTTTAAGATTTTCCCAAAGCACTTTAAAAATAACCTTTGGCATATCCGGATGACGTATAATATTGTGTGGCTGCCCCATTAACTCATAATCTTCATAACCGCATACATCCACAAATACTTCGTTGGCATACTCAATAATACCAAAAGCATTTGTTTTACTCATAATCACTTGCGTTTTATCCCACGTGACTTCTTTATCGATTACTGTAACAGGCGTTCGGAGTTGATTTTCTTGATTCATTTCTTACTGATTAAATATTTTTGTTTTGGAATGGTATTTTGCAATTCCTCTCTATATCTTTTGGGAATTATACCGCGAAATTAATGAGAAGTAAAAACGCAAAATCTGATTTTTATCATGTTTTACCATCAAAAAAAAACGTTTATAGATTAATCCCATTTTTGCATTTTCTATAAGCCTTGTTTTATTTATCAAAATACAAACAAAAAGTTACACTTGTAACATTTTACAATAGCTTTACTTTTCTGCTTTTCCGCAAATACCTTATCTTTGCCAAAAATTAAAACTTATGAATTCTTTACAGACTATAATAGAACAAGCTTGGGAAAACAGAGCTTTATTACAAGAAACCGCTACTACTGATGCTATCAGAGAGGTTATTGAATTGATTGATGCAGGAAAATTACGTTGCGCTGAACCTGTTGGTGACAAGTGGCAGGTAAACGAATGGGTCAAGAAAGCTGTTGTAATGTATTTCCCGATTCAAAAAATGGAAACATGGGAATCCGGTATTTTCGAATACCACGACAAAATGTTGCTAAAAAAAGGTTATGCTGAAAAAGGAATTCGTGTAGTACCTAATGCTGTAGCCCGTTACGGAGCTTATATTTCAAGCGGTGTAATTTTGATGCCAAGTTATGTAAACATTGGTGCTTATGTTGACGAAGGTACTATGGTTGATACCTGGGCAACTGTTGGAAGCTGTGCTCAAATTGGTAAAAATGTTCACTTAAGCGGTGGTGTTGGTATTGGTGGTGTTTTAGAGCCATTGCAAGCTGCTCCGGTTATTATTGAAGATGGTGCTTTTATTGGCTCTCGTTGTATTGTAGTAGAAGGAGTTCACGTAGGAAAAGAAGCTGTTCTTGGCGCTAATGTTTGTTTGACTGCTTCCACAAAAATTATCGATGTAACTGGTGATGAACCTGTTGAAATGAAAGGTTTTGTTCCTGCTCGCTCTGTTGTGATTCCGGGAAGTTACACTAAAAAATTCGCTGCAGGTGAATTTCAAGTACCATGTGCATTAATCATTGGTACTCGTAAACCATCAACAGATTTAAAAACCTCATTAAACAACGCACTTCGTGAGTACGATGTTGCTGTTTAACATATAATCTCTATAAATAATAAAGCGGAATGATTACTCATTCCGCTTTATTATTTTATATACTTTTTTTACTTATTCTGTTTTTGAAGTTTCAAAAGCTTAGCATATTTCATATAAGAGAAGAAAGCCTGAGTCATTGAAAATGTGAAACCGTCTAATCCATGTAAAAAGCCTTTTTTAAAAAAATAACATCTAACAAAAGAAACTGTCCCGTTTAATATAGGCTTAAAACTGCTTACCCTTTTGTTCTGATCGTAAAGCTGCTGGGCATGCCAGGTTGAATATAAATTTTTCTTACTGATAAATTGTCCAAAACAGTCCCAGGCATAATGGTGTATATGAACTTTTAAGTGGGTCTTATTAGTACCACAAACTTTTTGATGTACGCTATCTTTTGAAGGAGAAGCCGTTTGTTTGTTAAAAAATCGTGAAGTTTTATCAGGGTACCAACCTGCAAAATTAATGAGCTTACAGCCCATATAATTATACAGAGAAAAGGCATACACATCAAAATTCTGTTTTTCATATTGACCTGATAATATAAATTTTTCGGCATCGTCGGCCAAGATCTCATCAGCATCTAAATTTAAAATCCAGTCATTTTTACAATAAGGAAGACCGTGAATTCTCTGAGGTCCGTCTCCTAAAAAGCTCTGCGAAACAACCTTAGCCCCTTTTTCTTCGGCAATTTTTACTGTATTATCTGTACTTAACGAATCAACAACAATTACTTCGTTACAAACTCTGAACAGCGCATCAATACATTTGCCAATGTTTTTTTCTTCATTATACGTTATTACTAATCCACTAATTTCCATAGCATTTTTTAAAATAATTTAAGCTTACCTATTTTCAATTTTAATTTAAATCTAAACAAACTATCTTCGCCTTTTATGTCTATTCTCTTTACCAAATAGTTATTTTTAAAGGGAAAATTATTTACTCTGTTGCCTATTCTCAAACCGTATTTTATACCGTTATCCCGCATCATATTTTCAAAAACAGCAAACTCAGAATGTTTCTTGGCATAATTCCCAAAAGGATATGCCAGAACAGGTTTTATATCTAATTGATTGTCCAAAATAAACGCATTAGATTTCGCAAAATCAGCTTCTAACTCTTCTTTAGACAACGAACTGTATCTTTTATGTTCAAAAGAGTGATATCCCAGCTCAATACAATCAGGATTCAACCCTTTTAGCTGTTCGACACTCATAATTTTTTCTTTTCCTTCGATCCAATAATCAAAATTACCAACGTAAGAAAATGGTATAAAAAAAGAAGCTTTTAAGTGGTATTTTTCAAGCAAAGGCACCGCATACAACAACTGGCACTCGGTAACATCATCAAAAGTGATTATAATGCTTTTTGAAGGAAGTTCTTTTAAATTTTCTAAATCTTTAAAATGAAATGTCGTGTAATTGTTATCGTGTAAAAATTTAAATTGTGATTCTAATTTTGCTACAGAAACACTTAAATCCACAGACTTGGCTTCGTCTTCTACAACATTATGATACATTAAAATTGGTAGCTTTGACATTCTCTCTTTTTTTAGCAAATCTATCATTAATAGTATTATTTTTCACAAAAAAAACACTTTTAAGCAAAAAAAAAGAAATGAAACAAAAAACCTTATTATTGTTAAATAAAACCTGATCTTACCCGCTTGTAAATATAAGAAAAAAACTACTTATTACAATTTTTAAAGCAAATTTACCCCTAGATATATTGCAAAAAATATATCTGACACATGCAACAATCGAAAAACCAAGCAACAACACAGCGTGAAGGACTGTGCTAGTATCTTAAAAAACGGTACTGTAATTGAAATTGTACTTCCGTTTTTATCAAATTTTATTTTAGCCTCTTTTGAAGTTTTAAAAGCTTAGCATATTTCATATAAGAAAAGAAACTCTGAATCATAGCTATCGACAACCCGTCTACACCATTAAAAATACCCTTCTTAAAAAAGTAGCATCTGATAAACGCAACAGCCCCATTAATAACTGGCTTAATTGCGGTTATTCTTTTCCCCTGATCGAACAATTGTTGTGCATGCCAACCGGAATATTGATTTTTCTTTGCAATAATCTGATCTAAAGAGTCCCAGCCGTAGTGCAAGATATGTACGGAAACTTTTTTCTCGTTTTGAGTAATTATCTTCTGATGCACCTTAGAATCAGAAGGATGTGCTGTTTGTTTATTAAAAAAGCGAACTTTTTGATCCGGATACCAGCCTGAAAAATCGATAAGTTTATCGCCAAGAAAGTTTTTTACTCTAAAACTAAAAGCATCATAGTTTCCTTCAAGATATTTTTTATCTAATATAAATTTTTCAGCATCTTTATCCAGAAACTCATCGGCATCAAGATTTAAAATCCAGTCGTTTTTACAATATGGCAATCCATGTGTACGTTGCGGGCCGTCGCCCAAAAAGGCCTGTTCAATAACTATCGCGCCTTTTTCTTTGGCAATTTCAACGGTACGATCTTTACTAAACGAATCTACTACAATTACTTCATCACACACTTTTAGTAAAGCATCTATACATTTACCAATATTTTTCTCTTCATTGAAAGTAATAACTAGACCACTAATCTGCATTTTCTTGGGGGGAATTTGTTTTTTGCAAAAATACGGCTTTTTATTCTAGTTACCTTATCTTAATCGTACGTTTGCACATTTTACAAAATTATTACTAATTTAGCCCACAAATTGAATTTTAAATAAATGAGAATATTAGTCATTCAGCAAAAAAGAATTGGAGATGTATTAACGAGCACCATAATCTGTAATAATCTAAAAACCAAATACCCGGATTCGATTATCGATTATATGTGTTACCCAAATTCTGTCGATGTACTAAAAGAGAACAAGAATATTGATAACATTATTCCTTTATCCAACAAGGTTAGAAAATCAACTCCTTCTCTGTTTAAATTTATTTTTCAAATCCGACGCAATAAATACGATGCTGTTATTGACGTTTATTCTAAGTTGGAAACTAATTTAATTACGTTGTTTTCAGGTGCAAAATATAAGGTTTCATATCGTAAATGGTACACCAAAATATGCTATAATTACACTTATGAACGCTTAGATGCTGTAGAATCAGAACACGGATTGGCCATTGAAAATCGTTTGATGCTTCTAAAGCCGTTCATTTCTGAAAAGATTACAGATGTAAAACCAAAAATCTTTTTGAAAGAATCTGAAATTGATGATGCCAAAAAACTTCTGAAAAGCTACCAGGTCGATATGGAAAAGCCATTAATCATGTTTGGAATTTTAGGAAGCGAAGTTTACAAGACATATCCTTTAGAAGGAATGGCTAAAATTATCGATTTTACAGTTACCAAAACCAACGCGACTATCATTTTTAATTATATCCCGGACCAAAAAGAACAGGCTCTCGAAGTATACAACCATTGTAGTGCCGAAACTAAAAAGCACATCGTTTTTGATTTGTACTGCACTGAACTAAGGCCTTTTCTAGCTTTACTTTCACAATGCGAAATGTTAATCGGAAATGAAGGAGGAGCCGTGAATATGGCCAAAGCACTTGAAATTCCAACCTTCTCTATATTTACACCATCTGTTAGAAAAGAGACCTGGCAAATATTTGAAAATGAAGCCAAAAACTTCTCTATTCACCTAAAAGATTTAAAACCGGAAATATACAAGCAACACACCGAACAATACATAAAAGATCATACTTTTGAGTATTACGATGAGTACCCTTTAACTTTAATGCTTGAAAAACTGGATACTTATTTTCAGGAGTATAAAAATTGAAAATGAGTGAAGAACTTATGAATACTGCTGACAGGGAAAAATTGTCCGTTTTGATTATTACGCTTAATGAAGAACAGCATATAAAATCATTACTGGGAGATATCGATTTTGCCGATGAAATCATTGTAGTAGACTCGTACAGTACCGATCGGACGCTGAGCATAATTGAATCTTTTAAAAACGTAAAAGTAATCCAGAATCCGTTCGTTAATTACACTTCACAACGTAATTTTGCGATTGATCAGGCAAAAAACTCCTGGATCTTATTCATCGATGCCGATGAAAGATTAACTCCGGAACTAAAACTGGAAATCGCAGCCACCATCAATCAAAAAGATGCGGCAAGTGCCTATTTCATTTATCGAACTTTTATGTTCAAAAGCCGCAAGCTTCATTTTAGCGGCTGGCAAACGGATAAAATTTTCAGACTTTTTAATAAAACAAACTGTCGATACAATCAGGACAGAATGGTACATGAAAAACTGATCGTGAACGGACCGATTTCAACATTAAAAAACAAAATCATTCATTTCTCTTATACTTCTTATACTGACTACAAAGCAAAAATGTACAGTTACGGAGTTTTAAAGGCCAATGAAAAACAAAAAAAAGGACAGAAATCATCTCGTTTACTGATGATTTTCCATCCTGTTTATACTTTTCTGTATCAGTTTTTAGTTCGTTTGGGCTTTTTAGACGGAGCCAAAGGAATCACGATATGCTATCTAAATGCTTACAGCGTTTTTATCCGCTATAAAGAACTGGCCCGAATTACTTCTTCCAGAATTTAAGTTTCTTTTTCAAACGCTTTTTTCTGTAAAACTTCTCCTGAAAATCAGCAGTATATTTCCATAAAGTTTCAAATATTCTTTGTTCCGATTCTTCTTTATAAAACTTTGCATACTCGTTACTCATAACCGCTACCATCTCTTTTAAAGGGGTTAGGCGACACAGATTCTTCATACGCATTTCAAAACTCATTGATTCATGAAATTCCATTCGGTTTAAATCGACCAAAAAGAACTCATAATTTCCGTCCTGTTTCTTCTTAATAAGCGTATTTCCCGGGGAGTGATCTAAAAATTCAATTCCTTTCTCATGAAGACCAAAACTAAACCTTGTAAATTGTCTTAAGATATTGTCATGATCCGGGTAATCCGGAATTTCTACAAGCTCTCTATAGGTTAAATCAGTTGTCAGATGCTCACTCGCATAATAACTGTCTCTCAGACCTAAAAAATTAAAGTTCTCTAAAAATGCTATGGGTTGTGGAGTTCCAATACCTCTTTCTAACAAAATTGTAGCATATTCGTAAGAACGTCTTGCCTTTGATTTTCTAAAATAGCGGTAAGCAACTTTGTTGATTAAATTCGGAATTTTAAAGGATTTAATGTTGATTTTTTTCTCCTCAAGATCAAACAACTTAATAACATTTCGGTCTCCATTCCCAAACAACTCACCTGAAGTATTAAAATTTTTAATACAAGTCAGAATATCTCTGGAACTTTTTACTGCTGTTGAAAATCTAAATTTTGAGATCATTAACTATAACTTTGATATTAATTTATTACCCATTTCCAATGCTCAATTGTTTATTTTATTCAAACCAAAGCATCAAAAAGCAGTTCAATAGTCTGCAATTCTAAGAGGTAAATGGAAGGAAGCAAAAATAACCTTAATAATTAAGAAAAATGGATTATGAGAGCAAAAACGAAATAAAAATTACCTTATGCCTTTTTTTTCTTCAGTGAATATTTCAGCCACTGTCCGAAATTTTTAAAATAGAGATTGAACTTAGGTACATTCAGTCTTTTTTCTTTCTCAATAATCTCCTTTATCTGAGGGATGCTTTTAGTCGAGAAGAATCCCAATTTCTTCCATCTTTTAGGCTGTAAATAATAAAAATCTTTGTACTCTTTATAATTGTTTTCATTTACAACAAGCCATTTATCCAAAAATCCCTTATCTACATCAACATTATGCCCCCAATTGTCCAGCTTAAAACGTAAATCGGCTTCAGTTCTTGACAAGGATTCATGCAAGACAATATTATTGGTATAAATTTGACGTTCTTTGATTCTGCGTCCGCTTTTATAATTAGGATAGTTTGTCGCAAAAATTGCTTTCAGCGGTTTATCTACATATAAAATACCCTGATCTGTATATTTATAAAGCATAACCCAGAAAGCACATATTTGAATAGGATGTTTTTCGGGATTGATAAGATAGGAATCGTATCGTCTTAAATCTGAAACGAACTTTTTAAAATCAACAAAATACTCGTCGCAATCTACCTGAACAATCCAGTTCCCAATTCCCATTTTTTCAGCGAGCATTTTTCGCTCTCTGATTTCACATTCCATTGTAGTTAAGGTTGGAACATAAAAATCATCTTCATAAATCACCACCTTTTTATCAACGTCAAAATTCTTAATCCACTCAAAAAAAGAATCATCGATCGTAAAGCTTCCGCCATTCCAGGTATTTCTATTTTTATCAATGGCGACAAAAACCGCATCTGCATCATTATACACTGTTGGAAGTGATGTTTTTAACAACTCATAATCATACGAAACCAGATACCCTACTTGTATTTTTCCTGCCATTTTTACTTTTGTAATTTGTTGCAATTTACTAATTAATCTCTACTTTTGCATCATGAAAAAGCAATATGACTATTTAATAATTGGATCAGGTCTCTATGGCAGCGTGTTCGCTCACGAAGCAAAAAAAGCAGGTAAAAAATGCCTGGTAATTGACAAAAGAGACCATATAGGAGGAAATGTATATTGCGAAAATATCGAAGGAATTAATGTTCATAAATATGGTGCACATATATTTCATACCAACGATAAAGCAATATGGGATTATGTGAATCAATTTGTTGAATTCAACAACTTTACCAATTCTCCAATGTCACTTTCTAAAGGTAAGATGTACAATTTACCTTTTAACATGAATACTTTCTACCAGCTTTGGGGAACTAAAACACCTCAGGAAGCCAAAGCAAAAATAGAGGAGCAAGTAGCTGCTTATGGAGTAAAAGACCCTAAAAATCTGGAAGAACAAGCACTAAGCCTTGTTGGTAAAGACATCTACGATTATTTTATAAAAGAATATACTGAAAAACAGTGGGGAAGAAAAGCCACTGAATTACCCGCTTTTATCATAAAAAGACTTCCGGTTAGATTCACTTTTGACAATAACTATTTTAATGATACTTATCAGGGAATCCCTATTGGCGGTTACAATAAATTAATTAACAAATTATTAGACGGAATTGAAGTGGTAACCAATACCAATTACTTTTCAGACCGAACAAAATTTGACGGACTTGCTGATAAAATTGTGTATTCCGGAAAGATTGACGAGTATTTCGATTACAAATTAGGAGTTCTGGAATACAGATCTCTACAATTTGACAACGAAGTTCTTGATACTGATAATTTTCAAGGAAATGCTGTTGTTAATTACAACGACGCCAGCTATCCTTTTACCCGAATAATTGAGCACAAACATTTTGAATTTGGCAAACAAAGCAAAACGGTTATTACAAAAGAATATCCATGCGAATGGAACCCGTCTAACGAAGCGTTTTACCCTATAAACGATGCTAAAAATCAAGCCTTGTTTGAAGAGTACAAAAAACTGTCTTTAGAAGAAAAGAATGTAATATTTGGAGGAAGATTATCCGAATACAGATATTATGACATGCATCAGATAATTGCCATAGCTTTAAAAAGATCTAAAACAGAACTGAATAATGATTAAGATTTTTATCGTAACTCATAAAGAAAACCCTGTATTATCCAATGATATTCTGGTTCCGATTCAGGTGGGAACAAATCCATCAATCACTGATACTATCTTAAGAGACAATACTCAGGACAATATCGGAAACAAAAACAGCAACTATTGTGAATTGACAGCTGCTTACTGGATTTGGAAAAACGAAAAAAAGGCTGATTACGTGGGTATTTGCCATTACAGAAGATACCTTAACTTTTACAACGACTGGTACAACTTAAAACCTTCTGCACAGAAAAAAATCACAACTGAAAATTTCAAAAATACTAAGCTATTCAATGCCTCTTCTAAAAAACTAGAGAAAAAAATAGCTTCAATTCTTTCGGAATATGATGTAATTCTATGCCGACCTTATAAGTTCAAAAAAGGATCTTTGACCGATAACTACTGTGAGGAACACCGAAAAGAGGATTGGGACCTAACCAAACAAATCATTTTGGAAAAATATCCGGAATATAAAGACAGTATTACCTCATTTCTGGACGAAGGAACCCTTTTTCACATGGGAAATATGATGGTTAGCTCAAAAGAGAAATTCGACAACTATTACGCCTGGCTTTTCTCGATTTTATTTGAACTTGAATCCAGAGTTACAATCCCGGAAGATGCTTATCAGGCCCGAATTTTTGGTTTTATTTCAGAAAGACTAATCAATCTTTATATGTATCACCATAAGTTTAAAATTAAAGGAGTTCCATCATACAAAATAATTGACTTGTAATATGAACGAAGAAATAATCAAAGCGTACGAAGTCATAAAAGAAGGAGGAATCATTCTCTACCCTACTGATACCGTATGGGGAATTGGCTGTGACGCAACAAATCCTGAGGCTGTTGCCAAAATATACAAACTCAAACAACGTGCTGAAACACAAAGCATGATTGTATTGATGAATGGCGAAAAAATGATGTACAATGTATTTAAAAACATCCCTGAAGTAGCCTGGCAAATTTTAGATTTATCTGAAAAACCAACCACTTTAATTCTGGATGAGCCCCGTAATGTCGCTCCAAATATCATAGCTGCCGATAATTCGCTTGCTGTTCGTCTGGTAAAGGAACCGTTCTGTTTTAAATTATTGGAACGAATGAAAAAACCGCTGGTTTCAACTTCAGCTAATATTTCGGGACAACCTACTCCTATTGGCTTCAAAGACATCAATCCGGAAATTGTAAAAGGCGTTGATTATGTAGTAAATCTGTATCACGACAGAATTGCCGGAAAACCATCAACCATTATAAAGCTCACTAATGATTCACAGGTAAAAGTGATTCGTAAATAATCTTTTTGTTTCAGGTTTCAAATTCTACACGAAACCTGAAACTTGAAACTTTAAACACCTTTTAAACTCTCAATCAACCAGTCAATATCTTCTTTGGTATTAAAATGACTAAATGAAATTCGGAGATTTGGTAATTTTAAATCAGCTTCCGAAAGCATTTCTTTCAAAACATGCGACGGTTTCACACTCCCCGACTGACAGGCACTGCCTCTGGAAACAGCTATTCCTTTCATATCTAAACTAAACAAAAGCATCGAAGTCTTATCTGCTGAGAAAGGCAGAATAACATTGATGATGTTGTAAAAATCATCCTTCTTTCCATTGATTCTGAAACCCGGAAAATGAGCTTCAAATTGCTCAATAAGATAGGTTTTCAAGCTTAAAATATAATTTCTTTCAACACCTAAATTCTCATAGGAAAGAGACAATGCTTTCGCCATTCCGGCAATCTGATGCACGGCTTCTGTACCAGCACGCAAGCCTTTTTCCTGCTCTCCTCCAAAAATCAAAGGCTGTAATCCTGAGTTTTTTCGAACAAATGCAAACCCAACTCCTTTTGGACCGTGAAATTTATGCGCACTTGCTACGATAAAATCAACAGGGATTTTTTGCAGATCGATCTCCGTTTTTCCAACAGACTGAACAGTATCCGAATGAAACAAAGCATGATACTGCTTACAAATTACACCAACTCTTTCCAGATCCAAAATAGCTCCGGTTTCGTTGTTTACATGCATCAAACTGACAATTGTCTTTTTGTCTTCTGCTAATAAATTGGACAAATGGGTTAAATCAATACTTCCATCGGGATTTACATTTACGTAATCCACCTGAACATTATATTCAGATTCTAAAACCAATGCCGTATGCAATACAGCATGATGCTCGATTCTGGTTGTAATAATGCGTTCTACTTTAAGATCTTCCACCGCCGAACGAAGAATCCAATTATCAGCCTCAGTTCCTCCTGAGGTGAAAATAATCTCCTGTGCCGCACAATTTAAATGTTTCGCAATACTTTTTCTGGAAAGCTCTAAAATGGTCTTTCCGTTCCTTCCGAAACTGTGTGTAGAAGAGGGATTTCCAAAATCTTCAGTCATTACTTTCAACATTTCCTGAATCACTTCAGGACGCATAGCGGTTGTAGAGGCGTTATCGAGGTATACTTTTTTCATCCCTGCAAAGTTAAGAAATATCAATTGTCAAATCTTGAATATCATTTGCCAAATTTTTCACTATTTTTGACCTCAAATAAAATTACGATGAAAAAATATGCAAGCCTTCTCTTCTTTGCGCTTTTATTAAACGGATGCGATGATGGAGATTTAGTGGTTGATACAATTGACTTTAGTGATCCTAGTATTACAGCAGCAACCTGCAATACTACAACCAACAGTCTTATATACAAACTTAAAAAACAGGAATCGCTGTTAATTCAATTACCGCCTAATACCCTTACGAACGACGCAACGGTACCTGGCAAACCATTGACTTACGACATTAACAACACTACAACACGTGTAGTATACAGAGCTTATAATGGCCAGGTAGCTATTGACAATATTTGTGGCGCAATACCGCCAACGACACCTGCTGTAACAGAAGAATGGCAGGCTACTGCCGGAAAAATTGTCGATATCAGTACGGCAGCTATCACAGATAATCCTGATGGAAGTTCTACAATTACAGGATATAATCACAATCTCGTTTTTCAGAACATTACTTTTTTAAAACCCGCAGGACCACAAGTAGAAGCAGAATACCCTTTTGGTACTTTCAAAACTACTTACAACTCTCCAAATGCTACTTTTCTGGGAGTTGTCAGACAATGTTCAACCTCAAAACAACTGTACAATTTTAGCGCCTCAACTGCCATCACAATTGACAGTATCGATCCTAAACTACTCGAAAACGTAGTTACCCCCTCCAACCAGCCTAAAACAGGTTTAATTGGTACTACATTAAACAAAGTTTTACTGCGTACTTATAACGACGGCTCCCTAACTCAAGACTATTTTTGTGCTTCGCCCTTACCTACTAAACCAACTGTAAACGAAATATGGATTGCAGACAATGGTGAACAAAATGTAAGTGGAACTATCGAAGTTACTACTTCACTTGTGGGAAGTACTTATTTCCATAAGATTGTTCTTAAAGGCGTAAGATTTACAAGAGCCAACAGTAGTTTTAAATTACCAACTATTTACAATTACGGAATTCTTGAGGTATCGACTACACCATAAAAGGTAATTTCAAAACAAGTTCACAGCTGTTTTATTTCCTACAAAAAACGTCCGTTTTTCTAAACCGGTTTCACTAGAAATCCAGAAAGAAAAACGGACGTTTTTTTTATGCCCTAAATCCAATATTTTACGATCGAAATAAGCTCTTATTTCTGATTTTGTCTAAAATAAACTTCAGTTGCTCCTAAGCCGTATTTTTGATAATTAGCATCCTGAAAATCTATTCCGTCGTAACGACCCAATAAAAAATCAAGTTCCGCTTTTAGAATTCCTTCACCAACACCATGAATAAAAACAATTTTAGGGATACGATTTCTGATCGCAAATTCAATATGTCTTTTTGCTGTTTCAGTCTGTAAAGTCAAAATATCGTAGTTAGACATTCCGCGTTTATTAGGAACCAGTTTTTCGATATGCAGATCAAACTCAGGAGCCGAAATTTCACGTTTATCTTTCTTTTCTTTCACAAAACTTCGCGGTTTTGGCTCTGTTTTTTCTTTTGAAATCTCATCTAAATCAATTCTTTTAATAGAATTCATTAAATTACTGGAATCCTGAATTTTAAGTAATTCATTGACAAAAAATGTCATCATAAATCCATCCTCAGTTTCGATCAAAACCTCCTTGTTTTTCACCGAAACTACCGTTCCGTTTATGGCTTCATCTAAGACTGAAACCTTATCTCCTTTAGTCAACATCCTGCTCTTCTTTATCTTGGTTTTTACTCGGTGTTTTTGCACTCAACTGCATCATTCCATACATGAAAACCGCAATGGCAATTACCATAATATAGATGTTTTTTTCTGCTGAAACCTGCTCGTATAACGCAACCGAAATGGCAAGAATCATTATTAAAATTTTAAACGCTTTCATTTTTTATAAGTATTGAAAGTTCAAAAATAGGAAACTTTAAAATAGTAACACTACCCCTCACCAACTGTCCTTATTAATTCTTGTATGATTATAGAAAAAAGAAATCTCCTAATTTGAAAAAACAGTATTGCTGCCATGTATTAAATCTTGCTTCTTTTGTAATGAGATTCAAAAGATTTTCGCTCTTTTCTATTCTTACTTTTTCAGCACTATATTTTCAGTAAATTCAAAACACAATTCAATTCAGAAGTCGTCCCTTTTTTCTAAAACTATTTTCCTCTTTGCATCAAAAAATTAAAATTCAACTACTCTGAAAACCCTAAATTCTTTCCACAAGAAAAACACTCTTTTTAACTTTTTAGAATCTCTTCAATAGATTATTTTTGTAAGAATCATTTCTTAATCTTATCCAAAATATCGTTCATCATTTCGATTTGAACTTTTTGAATTTCGATCAACTCCTGTTGCTGATGCATGATCAAATGATCGATTTTATCATGAATCATTCTGATCTCTAATTCCGATTTAAGATTGATCATATAATCTTTCTTAGCACGATTTCGATCCTTCTCCTCCTGACGATTCTGACTCATCATGATTACCGGTGCCTGCAGTGCAGCTATACAGGACAGAATCAAATTGAGTAAAATAAACGGATAGGGATCAAAACCTTTGTTGACCAAAATAAAAACATTCGCTCCAATCCAAACTACAATAAAGATCAGGAAAGAAATGATAAACGTCCAGCTTCCGCCAAAATCTGCCACCTGATCTGCGACTCTCTGACCTAAATTTCTGGTTTCCGGCTCATCTTCAGCAATACTAACAATCGACTTATCTTCTTTTAACGAAGAAAGAACACTTTGTTCAAGATCCGAAAGCACTCCAATTTCAGTTGACAAATAGTTCGAAATATACCTCTGACGGTATTCATTTAATTCTTTCACAGCAATACAATCCTCATCGCTAAAAGAAGGATGATCTTTAATAATCAATCCTAAAATAGGGTCGTGTATCGATTTTCCATAAATTTTATCGCTTTCAGGAAAGGAAATATCAGAAATAGCGCTTTTAAAAGTGGAGTTGTTTTTCATTTTTACAATTTTTAACTGCTAATTTACACATTTAACTGCTTAAGAATTACATAAAAAACAGCGGTTTACATTTCTTTTATTTATCACAAATAGCGCTTTCAAAAGAAAATTTCTTTGTAGAATTCATGCCTTTATTTACAAAAAACACCTTACTTTTAGCGTTTCTTAGTATTCATTCAATTTTACCATTTTGACAAAAGATTCTATCATACAAAACATAAAAGCTTTAAAAAGTCATTCAAGCATAAATTACGGCATCAAAACCAAAACAGAAGATTTTACCGAGAAGCTTTTTTATACTCTTTTTGATTCCAATGCAGCTTTAGACAAAAGCATCCAAGAACTGGAAATTCGTTTTAAAGAAATTGCTGTTCTGGCCTGTAAAAAATCTGAAAATTCGTGTGATGCAATGTGGGATCGTTTTTTGGAAAAATTACCCGGAGTTCTGGAAAAACTAAATCAGGATGCCGAATACATCCTTGAAAATGATCCGGCATCGAACAGCATTGATGAAGTTTATTTGGGATATCCCGGATTTTACGCGATCGCCATTTACCGACTAAGTCACGAATTGTATCGCCTAGATCTATTACTTTTCTCGAGATTGATGAGTGAGTATGCCCATCGAATTACAGGAACCGACATTCATGCTGGAGCTGAGATTGCTTCTCCCTTTTTTATCGATCATGCTACGGGAATTGTAATTGGAGAAACTACTGTAATTAAAAAACATGTAAAAATTTATCAGGGTGTTACTTTAGGAGCTCTGAGCGTTAGTAAAGAAATGAAAAACGCCAAAAGACACCCAACTGTAGAAGCAAACGTTTGCATTTATGCCAATGCTACTATTTTGGGAGGCGAAACCATTATTGGAAAAAACAGTATTGTAGGCGGAAATGCATGGATCACCAAATCTATCCCTGAAGATTCAATCGTTTTAAACACCACTACAACCGAAGTTAAAATAAAAGAAAAAAAATAAAATGGGTCCACAGAAATTGCTTAACCTAATTGGAAACACTCCGTTAATGGAAACCGTCAATTTGGTTAAAAATAAAAACGTAAAACTTTTACTGAAACTTGAAGGTAATAATCCCGGAGGAAGTGTAAAAGACAGAGCGGCATACAACATGATTGCTTCGGCTATTGAAAGAGGTGATATTAAAAAAGGCGACAAACTAATTGAAGCTACCAGCGGAAATACAGGAATTGCTTTGGCAATGATTGCACAATTGTTTCAAATTGAAATCGAATTGGTTTTACCTGAAGATTCTACAAAAGAACGAACTCAAACCATGCGTGCTTATGGCGCCACAGTTATTTTAACGCCCGCTAGTGAAGGAATTATTGGTTCGAGGGACTATGCCGACAAAAAGGTCGCTCAGGGCGGTTATTTGATGCTAAATCAGTTTGCAAATGATGACAACTGGAAAGCACATTACAAAACCACAGGTCCGGAAATCTGGAACGATACAGAAGGAACGGTAACCCATTTTGTTTCAGCAATGGGAACTACGGGAACTATTATTGGGACTTCGACCTATTTAAAAGAGAAAAACACCAACATTCAAATCATCGGGGCCCAACCTAGTGACGGATCTCAAATTCCGGGAATTAGAAAATGGCCGCAGGAATATTTACCGAAAATTTTTGATGCCTCGAAAGTAGATACTGTTATCGATGTAAGCGAAGAAGAAGCCAGAAAGATGACTAAAAGACTTGCTCTTGAAGAAGGTGTCTTTGCCGGAATGAGTAGCGGAGGATCTGTAGCTGTTGCTTTAAAAATTGCCGAGCAACTGGAATCGGGAGTTATTGTTGCCGTGATTTGTGATCGTGGTGATCGTTATTTGTCTTCTGATTTATTTGACTAAAAACAACTTTATGGTTCTGAATTGAAATACTTTTATTCGAAAATAAGATTCGTTCAGAACCATAAATTATAAATTCGGCATAACAACGTCTCAAATTTTCACGCGGATAAAACGAATTCGCTAAAGTGAAAACGCAAATTGACACGGATTTATTTTTTATGAATTTTATAAAGAAGTTTTTAAAATTGAGCTCAGAAGGAACGAAATAACTATAGACAATTTTCCCCTGTGACAAAACAGCTCCGGAGTAGCGTTACATATCAATCCGTATCATAGAATCTTAACAATAAACAACAAACCAAAAACTACAATTCAAACTCAATTCTAAATTCAGCACCTTTATTTCTGCCCTCACTGGTTGCGGTTAATTTGCCTTTATTCTTCTCAATTATTTTTTTACAGAGATACAGACCAATTCCGGTCGAAGATTCATTAGCGGTACCCAATCGGCTCATTTTTGTGAATTTTTTAAAGAGCTCATCAATCTGATTTTTATCAAAACCAATTCCATTATCCGTAACGGTTACAATGAATTTTGAATCTTCGGTGTAAATTCTCACTTTAACCTCACTGTCAAAATAAGAGAATTTAACCGCATTACTAATCAAATTCACTAAAACCTGAACCAATAAACCTTCGTCAATTCTCAGTTTTGCCTCCACAAGTTCTAAATTCAGACTTAATTTAATATTCTTATCAATCAGGCGTTGTTCAACCTGTTCATTGATAAAAGGCAAAATATTAGGAAAAGTTATCATTCTGATCTCTAAATTTCCTTTCACTACCCGATCTTGTTCTTGCAATAATTTAATGAAGTTTTCAATATATCGAAACTGTAGATTGGTAGATTCACAAATCAATTCTGCCAATTGTCGAACTGATTCTGATGGATTTTCACTTATAATCAATCGCGCCAGTCCCTGAGGATTTCCTGCAAAGTTTTTCAAATCATGTGAAAGCATATAAATCAAATCCTGTTTTTCATTGATAAAACTTTCTGATTCATAGATTGATTCCTGAATGTTGCACAAAAGCAAACCTGCTTCATCACTATATTCTGTAGGCAAAATAGACAATCTTCTATTGTGTCTGTAATCGTCTAAGGCTTTTGAGGCTATTGAAATGGGTTTTATTAAATGATTTAAAACCAAAAGCGTCACTAATGTCGCCAATAATGTCATAACCAAAGAAAAAATCAAAATTGAGGTAGCCGAAACACTGTGATTATTATAATATAGCACAAAAAATAAAATTCCTATCAGAGGGATATGTATACCTATAAAAGCAACAAACAAAAATTTGAAAGCATAGCTTTTCTTTAAAAAGCCAATTTGAGACAGATTATGATACAACTTCATAAAGGACAACAATACTAATAGGTTATAAAAAATGCAGTATTCGGGGCGATTGTTATAAACAAAGTTAACTTTTAAACTTGATTAAACCACTAAATTAGGCAATTTGATAAAATATTTTAAAAATTAAATTTATAAAAGTTTACAAACTCTTATTTTTGCGCTATGGGAAGAAAAAATACAGACAAAATTGTCTTTCATCAAATTCAGGTTCTTGATGCAGGAGCAAAAGGAGTATCAGTAGCAAAGGCTCCTGACGGAAAAGTAATCTTTATTCCGAATGTCGTTCCTGGCGATGTAGTAGACGTACAAACCTTTAAGAAAAGAAAAGCCTATTATGAAGGCAAAGCCGTAAAATTTCACGAATTATCAGAGCATCGTATTGAGCCAATCTGCGATCATTTTGGTGTTTGTGGAGGATGCAAATGGCAAAATATGAAATACAGCCAACAGCTGTATTACAAACAAAATGAAGTAAAAAATCACTTACAACGTATCGGAAAAGTAGAACTTCCTGAATTTGAAACCATTTTAGGTTCTGAAAAACAGTTTTTCTACAGAAACAAAATGGAATTTTCATTTTCTAACAGCCGTTGGTTAACCGAGAAAGAAATTGGAAGTACTGAGGATTTAGGAAACCGAAATGCTTTAGGATTTCATATCCCGAAAATGTGGGACAAAATTCTGGACATTCAAAAATGTCATTTACAGGAAGATCCTTCAAATGCTATCAGAAATGAGATCAGAGCTTTTGCCAACGAACACAACATGGCTTTCTTCAATCCAAGAGAGCATTCCGGTTTATTGAGAACGGTAATGATTCGTACGGTATCTACTGGTGAAATTATGGTTTTGATCCAGTTTTTTGAGGATGATCAAAAAAACCGTGAACTGATTTTAGATCACCTTTACGAGAAGTTTCCGCAGATTACCTCGTTACAATACGTGATAAATGCTAAGCAAAACGATACTATTTACGATCAGGATATCAAACTGTACAAAGGAAGAGACTATATACTGGAAGAAATGGAAGGTTTGAAATTTAGTATCAACGCTAAATCTTTCTACCAGACTAATTCAGATCAGGCCTACGAGTTGTATAAAATAACACGTGATTTCGCAGGGCTTACAGGAAACGAAACGGTTTATGACTTGTATACCGGAACGGGAACTATTGCGCAATTTGTCTCAAAAAAGGCGAAAAAAGTAATTGGTGTTGAAAGTGTTCCTGAAGCTATTTTAGACGCTAAAGCAAATGCAGAGCGCAATAATATTACCAATTGTGAGTTTTTTGTTGGTGACATGAAAGTTGTTTTCAACGAAGCCTTTATCGCTCAGCACGGAAAACCGGATGTGATCATTACAGATCCGCCAAGAGACGGTATGCATGCTGCGGTTGTTGACCAAATTTTGAAGATTGCTCCTAAAAAAGTCGTTTATGTGAGCTGTAATTCAGCAACTCAGGCACGTGATTTGGCTTTAATGGACGAAAAATACAAAGTAACCCGTGTGAGACCGGTCGATATGTTTCCGCAAACGCACCATGTCGAAAATGTTGTACTTTTAGAACTTCGATAACAAAATATTTAAATGAAAAAAATAATCTCTCTTTTACTAATTTTCACCTTTGGTTTGTCCAGTTGTGAAAAAGATGACATTTGTGATGCCAGTACACCAACAACTCCGAGACTGGTAATTACATTTTATAAAGATGCCGAACCTACCGTAAAAGAAAATGTAATAAATCTGAGAGTAATTGGAGAGAAGGAAGCTAAAGGAATTGTTTTCAACAAAACTATAACAGACGTGGATAATCCTTTACGATATGTAACCAATTCCAATACGATCTCGATACCCTTGAAAACAGACCAGAATACCACCACATATGATTTTATTTATAACTCTTTGAGTACCAATCCTGCTGCAATAAACACAGACAGAATAACTTTTAATTATACGCATCAGGATGTTTATGTATCAAGAGCTTGTGGTTTCAAAACCATTTTTACCCTTCCTGAAATAGGTCCTTTTGTGCGAACTGATTCAGGAGGTGATGGATTATGGATAAAACAAATTTTTGTAAAAAAGTTTAATATCGAACTTGAAAATGAAACACACATTGAAATATATCTATAGTTTTTGTCTGCTGTTTTCAATATTTCTGGGTCAGGCTCAGGAAACATCGGATACAGCTGCACCCAAGGAGATCGTTAAAACAAAACCGAAAACCCAGACGGCTAAACCTGCTGTTAAGGAAACTAAGCAGGATAGCATCAAAACGGATCGTTACGGGCTTCGTGTGGGGGTAGATTTGTACAAATTAACCCGTGGATTTTACGACAAGAATTATAAAGGTATTGAGGTTACAGGTGATTTTCGTCTGACCAAAAAATACTATCTGGCTGCCGAACTTGGTTTTGAAGACAAAACTACTGACGATGACCGATTAAATACTACCACTACCGGAACTTACATCAAAGGAGGTTTTGATTACAATTTGTACCAAAACTGGCTGGATATGGAAAATTTAATCACCATTGGACTTCGAGGCGGTTTCAGTACTTTTAGCCAGCAATTGAATACCTATAAAATTTACAACCCAAATCCGTACTGGGGAGAGCAGCCTGCAATTGTTTCCGGTCAGAAATACAATGGTCTTACAGCCGGCTGGGTTGAAGTTGCACTGGGAATAAAAGCAAAAGTTTTCAATAATGTATTTGTTGGTTTTGGCGTTCAGCTGAAGCTTTTAGCGGCCAACCAAAAACCTTCGGGATTTGATAATCTTTACATTCCGGGTTTCAACAGAACGTATGATGGCAGCTTCGGGATTGGTTTTAACTATACCGTTTCTTATTTCATTCCGCTTTACAAGAAAAAGACAATCATTCCTGAAACCATAAAAAAGGAAACTATTAGAAAATAATAAATTCCAAATTTTAAAAATTCCAAATTCCAAACCGTGCAATAGGTACTGTTTGGAATTTGTTTTTTATACCTAAAACCTGTCTTCGACTTCGCTCAGACAGACAGCTTCGACTTCGCTCAGGCAGACAGCTTCGACTCTGTTAAAATTGGTACCTTCAACTCTACTCAGGCAAACACCTTCGACTTCGGCCAAACTGGCACTACAGGATTAAAAGACAAAAAGTACTAAAAAAGAAAAACTCCAAATACTAATACTATTT
>NZ_AMYW01000035.1:0-48758 GCF_000335775.1 Flavobacterium sp. WG21 | reverse complement strand
AAAAGCCAGAATTTAATAATTCTGGCTTTTTTTATGCTCAATTAAATACTCTCAGTTCATTGGAGTTTGGAATTTAAAAATTGAATTTTATCAATTCTCTTTATTATCGTTTATCCGGTCTGATAATCATTCTCAAAGACTGATCTTTTGCGAAATAAGCAATCATCCAGTTCCAGAAGGTATTCAATCTGTTTCTATAGGTAATCAAAGACATTAAATGAACAAATAACCAGATAAACCAGGCAAAAAATCCTTTAAAATGCCATTTTGGACTTGGTAAATCTACAACAGCTTTATTTTTTCCAATAATCGCCATAGAACCTTTGTCATTGTAAATAAATGCTTTTAAAGGTTTATTTTGAACCATTGCTTTAAAGTTTTTGGCTAAATTTAATCCTTGTTGAATAGCGACCTGCGCTACTTGCGGATGTCCGTCCGGGAAATTTTTATCACCGGCTGTGATGGCTGTGTCACCAATAGCGTAAACATTTGTCAAACCATTTACTTTATTGTACTGATCTGTCGCCATACGTTTTCCACGGCCATAACTTTCTGTTGGGATTCCTTCAAAAATTTTAGCAGAAACTCCGGCAGCCCAAATCAGATTTTTTGTTTTAATGGTCTCGCCGTTAGCAAAATGAACGGTATCATCAACATAGTCAACAACACGTGTTTGAAGTTTTACCACAACACCAAGTTTGGTAAGTGCCTCAAGGGTATCTTCCTGAGAAGCTTTACTCATAGGCGAGAGGAGTGCGTCTCCCCCATCGACTAAATACACATTACTGGCTGATGTTTCTAATTCCGGATATTCTTTTAATAGAATACTTTTGCGCATTTCGGCAAACATTCCGGATACTTCCACACCTGTCGGGCCTCCTCCTGCTACAACGATAGTTAATAATTTGCGTCGTTTACGCATGTCTTTGGTAATTGCTGCTTTTTCAAGATTTTTAAGCAGGGCATTACGCATTTCGATGGCGTCGTTTAACGTTTTCATCGGAATGGCGTTTTTCATTACATTTTCCATTCCAAAATAACTCGTTTCAGCACCGGTTGCAAAAACTAAATGATCGTATGTTAGTTCTCCGTTGTTCAGAATAATTTTATTCTCGGCCGGAACCACAGAAAGCAATTCTCCTAAACGAAACTCAAGATTCTTTTTACCAGCAAAGAATTTTCTAAACGGATAACTGATGCTTGAGGGCTCTAAAAAAGCAGTGGCAACCTGATATATAAGTGGTGGAAAAAAGTTATAATTGTTCTTGTCTACAAGAGTTACCTGTATCTGAGGATGGTTAACAAGCTCTTTTGCAAGATTGATTCCTGCAAAACCACCTCCTATGATGACTATCTTCATATATGCTGTATATTAACTGGGATTATAGTGAAATTACCTTATAAATATACGACATAAATTAGCAAAGTTAATTGCCCGGAATATTACTTTTTGAATTTTTTAACAGGTTTTTCGGTCACTTCAACTTTGTTCTGTAAAACGTAACTGGCTATCAGTTTTTCAATTAGTTCGTCTTTAGTCAGATGATGAAAAACGGTCTTTACCTTCGTTTTCAGATCGGTTGACATCTCATGATTGGGCTTTGTTTTGAAAATTTGCTTGGCCCATAAAAGCATATTGTTTTCTTCAAGACTTAAAGCCGACGGTTTTTGAAATTTGGTGAATTTAATTCCTAATTCTGCTTCAAATTCCGGAATTTCTGCTACTTCTTCTTCCTGCAAAACCGTTAGTGAAAGCCCCTTTGCTCCTGCCCTTGCCGTTCTTCCGCTTCGGTGAACATAGTTTTCATAAGTGTCGGGTAAGTGATAATTCACCACATAAGAAATCTCTTTTACATCAATTCCTCTGGCTGCCAAATCTGTAGCCACTAATATATTGATATGTCCTTCACGAAATTGCTCCATGATTCTGTCACGTATTCCTTGCGACAAACTGCCATGAAGTGCTCCTGAAGAAAAACGATTGATCGCTAAATTTTTCGCCAATTTATTGACTGCTGCTTTGGTTTTACAGAAAATAATACCGCGTTCCCCCTCTTTTGAATTCAGGAAATGCATTAAAACATCCAGTTTTTCAATTGGATCCACTACAATATATTCGTGATCAATTCCTTGATTACCTGCAGTTTCCATATTTGCGCTAACCTGAACTACGTTTTTATTCAAATAGTTCTGAATCAGTTGTTTGATTGTTCCTGGTAAAGTAGCCGAAAACAATAAAGTACGGTGTTTTTTAGGAAGTTCCGCAATGATCTCGTCCAAACTTTCTTTAAGTATCGAAACCATTTCATCGGCTTCATCCAACACTAAATAAGAAGTTTGTTTTAAATCAATCGCTTTGCGCTGAATCAAATCAATTAAACGTCCCGGCGTAGCTACAACTATTTGTGTAGGTTGTGTTAATCGCTCAATTTGTGGTTTTATTGGAATTCCTCCGCAAATTGAAGCAATAGAAATATTTGGAATATGTTTTCCAAAATCTTCTAAATTTCTAAAGATTTGCTGTCCAAGTTCTCTCGTTGGAACTAAAATGACAGCCTGAACAACAGGAGATTCTGCATCAACTAACTGCAGCAACGGCAATCCGAAAGCTGCGGTTTTACCGGTTCCTGTTTTGGCTAAACCAACTACATCCTGAGTTTCAGCCAGAAGTAATGGAATTGTTTTTTGTTGAATTTCTGTTGGTTCAACAATGTTCAATTCGCCTAATGCTTTTAAAATTGGTGCTGAAATTCCTAATGATGAGAATTGTTTAGACATCTTTTTATTTTGTTTATTTTGTTTTTATTTGTTTCAAGTTTCAGGTTGCTTTGATAACTTAAAAATGAGTTTCTGGTAATTTGCAAAGGAGAAATCGCAATAGAATGAATTACTCTAAAATGCTATTTCTCCTTTTAAGAATATAATTTTGTTTAGATTCCAAAAAAACCTGAAACCTTAAACCTGAAACAAAATTTTTCTATTCGTCCGGTTCGTTCATGATTTTTTCACGATACTTCTTACCTATTAATAACGTCAGGTTCTTTTTATAATCGTCAAGAAGCCATTCGCGGTAATTTTTACTACACTGACTCAAACATTTTGCAAAACGTTTGATACGGCATTCTATATCATCATCAAGTTCTTTTCCTAATGATTTTGCTTCTTGCAGCGTTTCTGTATTGTCCACACACATGGAAGCATGTTGTTCTAACGATTTGTCTAAAACCACTTTTGAACGTAAATTTTGTTTGATAATTAACTTATGTTCTTCATCAACGTCAAAAGTTACATCGGCGGTTTTGCTGAATTTAGCACGTAATTCCGGCGGCATACTGTATTTAAAGTACATTTCAATCTCAGTATCATCACGAAGATTCTCTAAATAAAATTCAGGCGATTTAAAGATGTGCTGCCAGTTTACCGGCTCACTCCATAAACCAAAACGTGCGGCGTTATTCCCCAGGTCGATTACTGTAAATTCGTCTTTTCCGGGTAATTTACGGGACCCACGACCAATCATCTGATAATAAAGCGTTAATGACTTAGTCGCTCTATTCAAAATAATCGTTTCAACCGTTGGTTCATCAAAACCTGTTGTTAAGATTCCTACAGAAGTCAGAATCGCATCCGGTGTTTTTTTGAACCATTGCAAAATATCCTTACGCTCTTCTGAGCTGCTGGTGTTATCAAGGTGTCTGATGTCGTACCCTGCTTCTCTAAATGTTTCATAAACATATAACGAAGTGTGGATACCATTATTAAAAATCAGGGTCTTTTTACCTATTGAGCGTTCTGTATAAGCGTGCAATAATTTTTCCTGCATGATGGTATTCGTATACAAATCATCGGATGATTTTACGGTATAATCACCGTTAATACCTACTTTAAGAGAGGTTAATCCAACATCATAACTATAGGTTGTTGCACGAGCCAAAAATCCCTTGTCAATCAATGAACTAATGGTATCACCCACAATAAGTTCATTGTAACTCTGGTGCATCGGTAATTTTATATTTGAACTCAAAGGCGTTGCTGTTACTCCAAGAATAAAAGCATTTTTGAATGAGTTTAGTAATTTTCGGAATGAATTGTAATGTGCCTCATCAATAATAACCAAACCAATGTTATCTAAATGTAGTTTTTCGTCATTGATACGGTTTTTTAAAGTCTCGACCATGGCCACAAAACAAGAGAAATCGTTTTGGTCCGGTAATTCTTTTACTTTACTGTTAATGATTTTATTAGAAACACCAAACCCTTTTAGCATTTTTGAGGTTTGCTTACAAAGTTCGATACGGTGTGTCAAGACCACCACTTTTTTATCATTATTAGCTAAATAACGACGAACAATTTCGGAAAAAATCACAGTTTTTCCACCACCAGTAGGCAATTGATATAATAAATGATGTTTCGGAGGAGCGTTGTCTAAACGATCAAAAATGGCATCAATATCGCCTTTTTGATATGCATAAAGTTCTTTTTTCTCTTCTCTTTCTATTTCTAAAGTGTTTTGAGACATTGTTTATTTTTGGATTTTTGCAAAAATACACCGAAAAAACAGTTTTTCACTTTATTTTAACCTAAAATAAATGTTTTTTTTAAATAAGATTTTTTATGAGAATCACTTTATTAGTCGATTTTCTCTAAAATTGCCTCGAAATCGTACCTATTTATCCATTTTTGTTGAAGAGTTTCTTGTTGAATGGTGATGATTCTTTCTTTAAAATCCGGTAAAATTCCATTGGAAATCGAAAAATTCACTGCCTGTTCGAAGGAATTGAAGATGCTTTTACAGAATAAATCCTGCTTAACCGGATTTTGAGACGAATAAGTTTGCGCTATTTCTATATTGTAAAGCATAATATCAGCAACAACAAAAGGATCAACTCCTAACAAAATAAAATGTTTGATGTATTTCTGCGCTACCGAACGTCTCAATTTTGCTTTCGGACGTTTTCTGGCCCCTGCTTTTTTGATTGGAAAATATTCGTGTGAAATCTTTACTTTACATTCCTGCAATAGCTTATCTTCTTTAGGGTTAAAGACAAAATCGTAGTACACTTTTACAGGACTAAACTTTTCATACAATTCGATAATTTGCTCTTCGAGCTGTTCCTTATCTAATTCGGCAAGATATTTTTTTAAATCGCGTTTACTCATTATCAAAGTTTAAGATTACAAAAGTAAATTACTTTCCTGATTGATACTGCAAAAACCAACGATAATACTTAATTTTGCTAGTATTAAACTCAAAAAATAGAATATGCTCAAGATTTTCAAAGTTACTGCAATTTTAGAGGGAATCTCTTATTTAGTATTGTTTACCAATATGCTTTTCATCAAAACCAATAATCCTGAACTTTATCATACCTTATTACGTCCGTTGGGAATGACACATGGTGTTTTATTTATCGGATATGTATTGTTGGCTATTTTACTTAAAAAACCTCAAAACTGGGATTTAAAAACTTTTGCAATTATACAGATAGCGTCACTTATTCCGTTTGGAACTTTTTATATAGAAAAAAAATACCTGGAGAATAATGCCTAGACTTTTGGATAAAATATTCAACTTTTTATACCCTATTTTTAGAGACTGGGGCATGAGCCGCAACATTGCGTCCTATGTAAGCCTGGTCTTTAATATTGCCATTATGGTAATACTGGCTTATGCCATCTATTATTTGGCAAAATTTGTTTTGGTTACACTAACCGCCGTTTTTGCGCAGCGTACCAAAACAAAATTTGACGATTACCTTATTCACAATAAAACCACAAAATACACGGCCTATTTAATTCCGTTTTTCTTTATTTACAAGGCTGTTCCTATCATTTTGGATAAGTATGAGTACTGGGAGTCTGTTTTTGGAAAAATAGTGGGCGTTTATATCGTTTTGCTGGGATTGTGGATTACCCGCACCATTTTTAATGCTTTACGTGATTATTTAAAGCAAAAACCAGAATACAGCGACAAACCAATCGACAGTTTTGTTCAGGTTATTATGATCGTACTCTGGATTTTTGGGGTTGCCATTATTATTTCGAAGTTATTCGGAATCAAACAAGGCGAATTGCTGACTATCTTAGGAACACTTTCGGCTATTATTATCTTGATATTCAGAGATACTATTCTCGGGTTTGTTTCGAGCGTTCAGGTTGCAATAAACGACATGGTTCGTATTGGCGACTGGATTACGATGGATAAATTCGGTGCTGATGGTGATGTAATCGAAATTAACCTGACGACCGTTAAGGTTCGAAATTTTGACAACACGATTACCACAATTCCAACCTATGCTTTGAGTTCTGATTCTTTTCAGAACTGGCGCGGTATGCAGAAATCTGACGGTCGACGTATTAAAAGACACGTTTTGATCAAAAGCAGCAGCATTCGTTTTTTGAATGACGAAGATCTGAATCAGATGAAAAAAGTACAATTGATTTCTTCTTATATCGAAACCAGACAATCCGAAATCGACAAATACAATGAAATACGCGGAATTGATAAAACGTTAGCACTTAATGGCCGAAACATGACCAATTTAGGATTGTTTCGCAAGTATATCATGCAATATTTGGTAACACATCCCGGTTTAAACAAAGACATGCACATGATGTGCCGTCAACTGCAATCGACTGCGAATGGAGTTCCTTTAGAAATTTATGCTTTTTCGAGCGATAAACGCTGGGCCAATTACGAATATATTATGTCTGATATATTTGATCACGTAATGGCATCTGTAGAATATTTCGATCTTGAGATATTTGAACTGCCTTCGAAGATTGGTAGGTTTGATTAAGAAAAGTTTTGTTTCATGTTTCAAGTTTCAGGTTTTGACTTCGTCAATAAACCTAACAACAACGTGAAACATGAAACTTGAAACATGAAACATGAAACAAATAAACAAAAATTACTCCTTAACTTTTTCAAAAACAAACCCTGATTCGTTATATTCTATAGGCTGATCAGGCATAAAAAGCGGAAGATTAAAATAAATTCCGATTACTCCTTTTCCTAAGAACAATTTATTGTCTTTTTTTAGCAAGGCTAAAGGAATTCTCTTCCAGCTTCCGCCATTAGAGATAAAATGATAATCACCTCTTAGCGTGTCTCCTTTTATATCTCCTCTTACATCCCCGGAATCTTTACCTATTTTATGGTAGAATACTTCATAACGGCCGAAAAAACGCTTATTGTTTATACGGATATCCAAAACCGCTGTATCGCCTTTGTGAACCGCGCGATAAACGGCATGTTTGTATTCTTCTTTGTTTTCTTTTGAATTGCAGGAAATTAGAGCAAGAGTCGATAAAGAAGCTAATATAAAAGTTTTGACCATTTTTCGAATTTTTAAAATAACAGGTTCTGTTTTTGTGTGTCGAAAAAATTACAAACGATCTTTTACAAATTCAATTTGAGTTTTTCCGTGAGCTTTGGGTTTTCCCTCTTCATCCAGGCTAACCATCGTAGTTTTGTCTATGGTAATAATAATTTCACGAGTCATCATATTACGTACGGCACATTTTAAAATCAGTGAAGTGTTTCCAAATTTCACAACATCAATTCCAATTTCAACGATATCACCTTGTCGGGCGGAACTCTTAAAATCAATTTCAGACATGTATTTGGTAACTACTCTGGTATTTTCCAACTGAATGATCGTATAAAGTGCCAGTTCTTCATCGATCCAGGCAAGTAACTTTCCTCCAAATAATGTTCCGTTCGGATTTAAATCTTCGGGTTTGACCCATTTTCTGGTATGAAATCGCATAATATTTAGTTTGAATAAAAAATTTTGTATCGGATTTTTTTCTAAATTTAAAGAAAAAACATGGAAGCAAGAGACACTTTTTTAAAAGAATTCAGAGGCGAAACTTTAGGAACTATAAGTGCTCAATCTTCTGCGGATGAGTTGTTTCAAAATCAAACCATTAGACCCATTTTAAAACTTCAGAACGATTTATTCGTTGCGGTTTTCATTAACTATGTCAACAAAAATAAAGCTGATTTTTACTCGTACACCGTAGAAAAGAAACTCCAAACCATCGAAAACTCCATTCAAAAAGATATTAAGTTTAGAAATTCTCTGAAAGGAATCGTAATGGCGCTTTTTACCCTTGAAGAATACGAAACTTATATCCAAAACTCCTCCAGTCTCAACAAAAGGATGATGAATTTACTCATCGACCGCTTGAAAAGTCAAGTGCAATTGTTTGAATTAGAATCGAAGTCGAAATAGAATTTAAATGAAAATAAAATTTGGCCTATAAAACAAATCCAACAGGTTTTAAAAACCTGTTGGATTTACATAAATTACTATCTAAACCTCAAAATAAAAAAGACTAACGGTTAAATAAACTGTTAGTCTTTTTACTTTGCATCCATTAGGACGCAGTTCTCAAAAAAATGTTTTACACTTAATAAAACAAAATCTTACAAACGACGATTCTATAAGTTTAAAATCGACCGTAATTGTTGCTGTTTATTCCTCAGACAACATTAATTCCTTGATATATTTCACTGGAGCACTTCCAAAACTCAAGAATTTCTCGTGAAACTTCTTCAGATTGAATTTATCCCCTTCTTTCTTTTTAAGCTCTTCTCTTAAGTTATAGATCTCCGTGTATCCTGTAAAATAAGAACACAATTGTACTTGTGATAAAGTAACACGTTTCCATTTCCCATCTGCCTCAGCTTGTTGCTGAAAAGCTTCTTTAGTCAATAAATCCAATGCCGATTCTTTAGACATATTTTTAGTATGTACACTAATGTCCAAAATGGTGTTGCAAGTAGCTCTCAAGTTCCATTTGTAGTACATTAACCACATCTCATCAGAGTTTTTATATCCGCTTTCCAACATCATTTTCTCTGCATAAACAGCCCAGCCTTCTACCATAGCGCCATTTCCTAAAATAGATTTAATGATACTTGGCGATTGATTGCTGTACACCAATTGAGTATAATGTCCCGGAACAGCTTCGTGAATGTTTAAAATTTGAAGGATATAATCGTTGTATTCACGCAGGTAACTTTCTGAATTTTCAGCCGTCCAGCCAGACATGCTTCCCACATTATAATAGGTGTTGGCATTTTTATCATAAGGTCCGGGAGCCGAAATAGAAGCTCCTGCCACGCCCGCCATATAAGCCGGCTCTTTACGAACTACAAGTGGTTTTGAAGGATCGATATACAGTAAATCTTTTGCTTTAACATACGCTGTTAATTCCGGAATTTGTTTTTCAATTTCAGACTGGAATTTCTCAGGTGTAGTATGCTGTAAAGAGATTTTATCAATTACTTGTTTGATTAAATCCAGTTTGTCAGCAGGCTTTGGTTCGTTTCCTTTGTATTTTTTCCAAAGTTTATCAGCCAAAACAAACATTTTTTCGTGCAAATCTTTTTTATGATCTACGGCAACTTTGAAGATTTCCTCTGCTGTATAGCTTGATTGGATATCAAAATTGAACTTTTTAGCAAACAATTCCGATCCAAGTCTGAAAGAACGTGGTGTTTTGTTGTCTAACTTCTTTAACCAATCAGCATAATCTGCAACTGCTTTTTTAGCAACTTTTGCTTTATCGAGCATTTCTTTTTTCTCGGCAGCAGTTAATTTACTTTTTTCCAGAGCTGCAGCCAAGTCAACGTCAAAAACGGTAGAACCGCCCAAATTTTGCGCTATAGCAAGCTCTGTATGTTCAACTGTTGGATTTTTAATATTCTTTTTGGCTGCTTCATAAAATGCAGGAACATTATTCATTTTAGCATTGAAAGCACGTAAACGAACTTCCAGTGAATCGTATTTACCATTTAAGATTTCGGCGAAAGCTCCACAAACATTATATTCAGAAGGATTCCACTGAGAAGATTTTACTTCTTTAATGTTAAAAACAGTAGCTTCCAACTGATTTTTTATCATTTGAAAATCTGTCTTATTGTTATCCGACAAATCTTCAAGTTTAAATTGTTTTAAAGAATCTAATTCAGAATTAACAAAATCAAGTTGTCTTTTTTCCTCAGCAGCATCCGGAACGACCAAAACACTGTCTAGTTTGTGATAACCAACAGCCGAAGCCCAGCCCGGGTTAATCTTCCATAAATCAGTAACAAAACGATCCTTATAAGCGTCGAATTTTGTATCTAATGCTTTGTCGCTCTCTGACTTCCCATTCTTATTACAAGAAAAAAGTACCGTGATTGCAAAAATTGAAACAAACAGTTTTTTCATAAGTTATATTTTTTATGGTTTAAAGATAAAAAAAATGTTCTTTATGCAAAACTATTTGTTATTTGCAATTAATATTTCAATAATTCTAATAAAACATCTTCAAATCGATTTTTAGCTAAAAACTGATCCTCCAATGCTTTGGTAAACGGAATAGGTGAATCTAAACTGGCAACTCTTTTTACAGGACCGTCTAAATGTTCAAAGCATTCTTCCATAATCAAGGCCGAAATATCACTCGCAATACCTCCAAACAAAGTATCTTCCTGATAAATGATTACTTTTCCTGTCTTTCTAACCGAATTAAAAATAGTTTCGGTATCCAAAGGCTGTAACGTTCTTAAATCGATTAAATCTGCTTTTATTTCAGGATTTTTATTCAGCGTTTCTAATGCCCAATGAACCGTGGCACCAAAAGCAATAATAGTAACAGAGTTCCCCTCTTTCAATAAAGCTGCTTTTCCTAACGGGATAGTGTAATAATCCACAGGAACATCCTGATAAACGCTGCGATACAATTGTTTGTGTTCGAAAAACAGTACCGGATTCGGATCATTTATAGAAGTATTCAATAATCCTTTTGCATCATACGGAAAGGCCGGATAAACGACTTTCAGTCCCGGAGTTTTAGTAAACCATGCTTCATTGGTCTGCGAATGAAAAGGTCCTGCCTGAGTTCCTCCGCCACATGGCATTCGTACCACAACATCGGCCTTTTCTCCCCAACGGTAATGTGATTTCGCCAGCAAGTTTACGATCGGATTAAAACCTGTAGAAACAAAATCGGCAAACTGCATTTCGACAATAGCTTTACAGCCGTTGATTGACAATCCCATCCCGGCAGAAACTACTGCACTCTCACAAATTGGGGTATTTCGTACACGTTCTTTCCCGAACAACTTCACAAATCCATCCGTAATTTTAAAGGCACCGCCATACTCGGCGATATCCTGCCCCATTATCACCAGATTCTCATGCTGCTCCATCGATTCTTTTAAACTGCTGCTGATGGCATCAATAAATCTAATATTAGCTACTTCAGAATCAGATTTAACTTCCTCATAAACAAAAGGTTTATAAACATCTTCTAATTCACCACTATAATCCGGAACGATTTCCGGCTCTGCATTTGCCATGGCCCAGTTTTCATCAATTTCCTGTTTAAGGGAACTGTGTAATTGTTCGTCAAATTCAGCGGTCAGAACACCGGTTTCTATTAAATACTTTTGGTAATTCGCTACGGGATCTTTGGCTGCCCATTCGTCCATTAGCTCTTGCGGAACATACTTAGTACCACTCGCCTCTTCATGACCACGCATTCTGAAAGTCTTAAACTCCAGTAAAACCGGATGTGGATCTTTCTGCATTTCTTCTTTCAGTTGTGCCAGTTTATTATAGATTTCCACTATATTATTTCCATCAATAATATGACTTTCTATACCATAACCTATCCCTTTATCGGCCAGGTTTTCACAAAAATACTGCTCGTTTGTTGGTGTAGATAATCCGTAACCGTTGTTTTCAATTACAAACATAACAGGTAGTTTCCACACGGCAGCTATATTCAGCGCTTCATGAAAATCACCTTCACTGGTAGCGCCTTCACCTGTGAATACTGCTGTTATTTTATTCTCATTTTTAAGTTTATGCGCCAGTGCAATTCCGTCTGCGATTCCAAGTTGTGGCCCCAAATGCGAAATCATACCGATAATATTGTATTCCTGAGTGCCAAAGTGAAAACTGCGGTCCCTTCCTTTTGTAAAACCATTTGCTTTTCCCTGCCATTGCGAAAATAAACGATGTAACGGAATATTTCTGCTGGTAAAAACGCCAAGATTTCGGTGCATAGGCAACACATATTCTGAATCATCTAAAACAGAGGTCACTCCTACTGCGATGGCCTCTTGCCCTATTCCGGAGAACCATTTGGAAACTTTCCCCTGACGAATTAAGATGAGCATCTTTTCTTCGATTAATCGGGGTTTGAGAATTTTTTTATATAAGTCTAATAATTGAGTGTCAGTTAGGTCTTGTCTGTAAAAGATCATTAGCGGTTAGTTTTTAGTATTTCAAATATAGAAAAATATAACAATTTTATAGCTTTTTGTTAGAAAATTTTAATTTTAGTATAACTTTTAAAATTGAATTCTAAAATATTCTCTACCTTTGTTACTGAAAGGTTTTACAACGCCTTTTATCTTTAAATAAAAATGTAAAGTATGCAAAACATTCCTAGTGTAGACTTACGTGATTTCCTTTCGGACGACCCGAAACGTAAACAAAAATTTGTAAATGAAATCGGCAGTGCATTTGAAAACATTGGCTTCGTAGCCCTAAAAGGTCACTTTTTAGACGACCAGTTGGTAGACGAGCTTTATAGCGAAATTAGAAAATTTTTCGCTTTGCCAGTAGAAACTAAGCATAATTATGAAATTCCCGGTATTGGCGGACAAAGAGGTTATGTCTCTTTTGGAAAAGAACATGCTAAAGGACGCAAAGAGGGAGATTTAAAAGAATTCTGGCATTTTGGCCAGTACGTGGATGCTTCTTCTAAATATGCAGCAGAGTATCCTGAGAACGTAAATGTTACGGAATTACCTCGTTTTAATGTTGTAGGTAAAGAGGCGTATCAAATGCTTGAGAAAACAGGTGTTTATGTATTAAGAGCCTTAGCTTTACATTTAGGTCTGGATGAGTTTTATTTCGATCAGTATGCGAAAGACGGAAACTCTATTTTAAGACCAATTCACTACCCACCTATTACTACTGAGCCGGAAAATGCAATTCGCGCGGCTGCTCATGGTGATATCAATTTGATTACCTTATTAATGGGTGCTCAGGGTAAAGGATTACAGGTTCAGAATCATGATGGCGAATGGATTGATGCTATTGCTGAAGACGATCAGTTAGTGATTAATGTTGGAGATATGTTGTCAAGACATACAAACAACAAGTTAAAATCAACTATTCATCAGGTAGTTAACCCACCTAGAGAATTATGGGGAACCTCTCGTTATTCCATTCCGTTTTTTATGCATCCGGTAAGCGATATGAAGCTGGATTGTTTGGAAAACTGTATTGATGCAGAGAATCCTAAGAAATTCGAAGATATTACAGCTGGAGATTATTTATACGAACGCTTGGTAGATTTAGGTTTAATCAAGAAATAAACCTAAATTAGATTCCAAAATTTAAAAATTCCAAATCCCAAACTCATCATTGGGATTTGGAATTTGATTTTTACATACTATCTTTAATTAGCATTTATTTTTTAGCATAAAAATTATGGACTTACAAGATCAATTAAAAAATTTGTTTCCGGATCATATCGAATCCAATGAACCTGAAGAGATTCAGGAACAAGATCATGTTCTTTATATCCAAAAGGAACCTATGATCTGCAAATTCGAAAAACGAAAAGGAAAAGCCACCACCATAATCGAAGGCTACGAAGGATCAGACGAAGATTTCAAAGTATTGGCTAAAGAAATCAAAACCAAACTTAGTGTTGGCGGAACTTTTAAAGACGCCTCTATAATTATTCAGGGAGATTATCGGGATAAAATTATGGAAATCCTTAAAGCTAAAGGATTCAAAACTAAAAGAGTTGGCGGATGAAATGTTTCAGGTTTCAAGTTTCAGATTACTTTAACTTGAAACTTGAAACCTGAAACCTGAAACCTGAAACAAATAAACTTAGTACCTCAGAACCTTAGAGCCTTAGTGCCTTAAAAAAACTTAGAACCTTAAAAAAAATGATACAAAATTCAGAATTAATACTTAATCCGGACGGGAGTGTTTACCACTTAAACCTTCGTCCTGAACATATTGCACACGATATTATTTTCGTAGGAGATCAAAACAGAGTTGAAAAAATCACTCAGTTTTTTGATTCTATTGAATATTCTACACAAAAAAGAGAATTTAAAACCCAAACCGGAATCTACAAAGGAAAAAGAATATCGGTAATGTCAACGGGAATTGGTCCTGACAATATTGATATCGTGATAAACGAACTTGATGCTTTGGTAAACATCGATTTTGAAACACGCCAGCCAAAAGAAAATCTGACTTCTTTGAATATTATACGAATTGGAACTTCAGGTTCTTTACAAACCGATATTCCTGTAGACAGTTTTGTGATGTCTAAATACGGATTGGGACTTGACAACATGCTCCGTTCTTATTTAATTGACGAAGTTTCGAATGCTGATATTGAAGAAGCTTTCATCAAACATACGAACTGGGATGCTAGAAAAGGAAAGCCTTATGCCATTGCATGTTCTGAAAAGCTGGAAAAAATTATCGAATCGGATCAAATGTTCAAAGGAATCACTGCTACAGCCGGAGGTTTTTACGGACCACAAGGACGTGTTTTACGCTTGGACATTCAGGATCAGGAATTAAATAGTAAAATGGATAATTTTAGTTTTGACGAACAAAGAATTACCAATTTAGAAATGGAAACTGCAGCGATATACGGACTTTCTGCTCTTTTAGGACACAATGCGCTTTCGTTAAATGCAATTATCGCCAATCGTGCTTCGGGAACTTTCAGTGAAGATCCTTATAAAGCGGTTGATGCACTTATTGCGTATACCCTTGATAAACTGGCAGGAAATTAATTCAATACTATAATCCATTCAGAAATTAGATTATTCATGGAAAATGCTATTTTAAAGTTTGAAAAATTACTGAAGGATAATTCGGCATATTTCCCTTCTCTCAAAAGTGAAATTTTGGAAGCTAAAAACCCCGGGAAATGGTCAAAAAAAGAAGTTATCGGACATTTGGTTGATTCAGGGATTCATAATCTGGTTCGTTTTACAGAAATTAATTATCTGGAAAAACCATATTATCACAGACCTTACAATCAAATGGATCTGGTAAATTTAAATCAGTATCAAACCATGGACATTAATGATCTTACACAACTTTGGCTTTCTATAAACCGTCAAATCGTAAGGATCATGAAGAATGTAGATGAAAAAGCTTTGAATTATGAGATCATTTTAAGCGATGCATCTGTAATTGATTTAAAGTTTCTAATGACTGATTATGTAGAACATTTAGAACATCATATTAATCAAATAAGATCCTAAAATTATGTTTTTAAGAGTTGCCCGACATACCGATAATATTGAAAAAATAGCTAATTTTTATATCAATGTCCTTGGTTTTGAACTCTTGGGCAGCTTTGAGAAACATAAAGATTATGATGGTGTATTTCTTGGAATGCCACAATCCGACTGGCATTTTGAATTTACACAATCAAAAGTAAAAGCAAATCATACGTTTGATGAAGATGATGTAATTGTACTTTATCCAAAGTCAATTATCGATTACAACGAATTGATAGACAGAATTGAACGCAATAACATCTCAATCTTAACTGCAACCAACCCTTTCTGGAACGAGAACGGAAAGATGTTTTTAGATCCTGACGGTTATCGCATTGTGATATCGCCTTTGAAAGCAGTGATCGACGAGATTAATTAATAGAGGTTGCAATAAATATAAAATGAAATAATGGCAGAAACACATAAAAAAATACTGTTCAAATACTACAGTACTTACCTGGAAGAAATAGTGTCGGAAACCATGTGGGCAGAAATTTTAGATTCTGAGAAAGGTCTTTTTAAACTGGATAATATTCCCTTTTTCGGTCCTTTAATTGCTACAGATGATATCTTTAGAGCAGAATATGATGAAAATGAAAAGTGTTTCATTCACAAAGAAACCATAGAACATTCAGGAAACTCGATCGTACAGGTTCTTATTCTAGAAAAAGAATTTGATAAAGAAATCATACGCGAAAAATTAAAAGCAATCAATTGTTTGTCAGAAGCATTAAATGATACCTTTCTTGCAGTCGAAATTACAAAAAATACCGATTATTCGATTGTAAAGAACTTATTATCAGAATACGAGGCAAATGCTATAATTGAATTTGCCGAACCTTGTTTATCAGACAAACACAGAACCGATTTATTAAAAAATTAATACCCCAATAAACGTAGAATACTCTTAACCAACTTAAACTAAACTTAGAATGAAAACTGTAAAAATTGTAGGTGTTCCTGAGCACTTCAATTTACCATGGCAAATGTGCATTGAAAATGGTGAATTTGAAGCCGAAAATATTGATTTACAATGGAAAGACATTCCGGAAGGAACCGGCAAAATGTGCCAGATGCTGCGCAATGATGAAGCTGACATTGCCGTTATTCTGACTGAAGGTATTCTAAAAGATATTGCAGCAGGAAATCCAAGTAAAATTATTCAGATCTACGTACAATCACCTTTGATTTGGGGAATTCATGTTGCTGCAAAATCAACTTTTGAAACCGTGAAAGATCTTAAAGATAAAAAAGCAGCCATTTCACGATTGGGTTCAGGATCACAGTTGATGGCTTATGTCAATGCACATGAACAAGGATGGAAAACCGATAATTTACAGTTTGAAATCATAAATACGATAGACGGCGCTGTTGAAGCATTGACTAACGGAACTGCCGATTATTTTATGTGGGAGCGTTTTATGACCAAGCCACTGGTTGATAAAGGTATTTTCAGAAGAGTTGGTGACTGTCCTACTCCATGGCCATCGTTTGTAATTGCCGTCAGAGACGAGTTTTTGAAAAAGAACCCTAAAATAGTCGAGCAGATATTGGAGATAATCAATAGAACAACTCAGGATTTTGCTCAGATTCCAAATATTGACAAAACTCTGGCAAGTCTTTTCAATCAAAAACAAGAAGACATTCAGGAGTGGTTAAAATTAACCCAATGGTCTCAGAAGCAACTGACTGAGAAAGCTTTTATCAAAATTCAAAATCAATTATTTGATCTGGGAATTATTGAGAAAAAAAGTACTTTTGTTGAAACCGTAAAAGCGCTGTAAAAACTGCTTTTGAATCTTATGATAAAATTTCCTAAAATTGACTTTCCGCAATTAAAATCCAAACTACAGGTGAAATCACCCTGGGACAGGATTATTATTATGCTGTTGAGTCTTTTGATTACGGTTCCGATTTTTATCATATTACATCAAAATCTGATCGATTTGCAATGGGCATTCAATTTAGATCGTGTTTTGATTTTTATACTCGTTTTTACTGCAATTTTCTTTCTTCTGATGTTGCTCAGAACCATCATTATACTCTGCATTGCGATATATTTATTGGTATTATTCTACGGAACGGTTATTGGAAATTATGGCTTCAGTGAAATCTCCGAAGACTACAATTCGATGATTTACACCATGTCTGACAATCCATTCCCACAGGATATTATTGTGGCAAAACTACTTCCGTTTCCTAATAAATCCAAAATTATCAATGCGATAGAGTATCAGAATCCAAAGGTTCGAAACTTTGCCATTATGGCCACCTCTAAGCATTTTAAAGGCCTTAAAGGTTATTCAGATTATAGAACCATTATTCAGTGTTTTGCTGTATTTAAAGAAATCAACAGCCGTTGGAATTATGTTAATGATCCTAAAGAAGGGGATTATATTGCAACTGCCAGTGAGTCTTTAGAATACTTTTCAGGCGATTGCGACGATCATTCTATACTAATGGCCGCTGCTGTTCGATCGATTGGCGGAACTCCCCGATTGATTCATACGAAAGGACATATTTACCCTGAAATACTTATCGGCTCAACAATCGACTTGGAAAAAGTAAATTACCTGATCAAAAATGTGCTTTTTGTAAAAGAAAGTTATGGTAAAAAAATTCATTACCACATAGACGAACGTGGGCAGGTATGGATGAACCTGGACTATACCGCCAAATATCCGGGTGGCCCTTTTATGTACGAAGAAATTCTGGGAGAGCTCACCTTAAACTAGTTTTTCTGAAGCTATTCAGGCACAAAACCCTTGAGATTTATGGTTTTTTCATGTGTGATAGTAATTTTATAAATATTTGATTTTTAGATTTTTAATTAGAATAAATTTTGTAATTTTCTGTAGTTTAACATATAACCACAAAATCATGAAAAAATCTAAATTATTTATCTTCGCAATTGCAGTACTGGCTGTATTAATGATTTCATGTCATAAAGGTCGAAATAAATTAGTGAACTCCTGGAAAATTACTGCTGTAGAGCCTAAATTACCGATTTCGGATTCTATGAAAAATGTAATTCTAACTCAGGGTACACTTACCTTTACGGAAGACGGACATGTTACCGGATATCTTACTCAAGAAATTAACAATGGTACTTATGCTTTAACAAAAGGTGGTAAAAATTTAGTGATAAAGGATGAAACCGGTACTCCCTACCCTTGTGAAAGTATCATAACAGAAGATCAACTGACACTAGACAGTAAAGAAATGAAAGTTACCCTCAAAAAAATATAATGTTCTGCACCTTAAAACAATAAAACCACTCTTTTATAAACCAGAAAGAGTGGTTTTTTATTTGGAGTAATACCCCAATCTCTTTTTAAACAATCAAACACTTCTGAAAGTGAATTCCTTCATTGATTTGTTTTTTTTGAGTCAAACTATTGTAATTTAATATTTTAAGCCTAACTTTAATAAACTAAAACAAATGCCCCAATAGAACCTATGATTTTAAATTCGAAAAAAATATTTCTGATCGACGGCTTAGGAGCTTTATTCTCTACCCTTTTATTGGGTGTCGTATTAGTTGAATTGGAAATCTACTTCGGCGTTCCCAAAAAAACGCTTTATCTTCTTGCCGTTTTAGCCTGTTTGCTTATGGCATCTTCATTTGCGAGTTACTGGTTTGCGAATGAGAACTGGCGAGGTTGTCTAAAAATTATTGCTTTTGCAAACCTGTTGTACTGTGGTATCACGGCAGGCCTCTTACTCTATCTTTATACCCACCTAACCTATTTAGCGGTATTCTATTTTCTCGCGGAAATTGCAATTATACTCTTTCTTGCTCGAATGGAATTTAAAATTGCGAGCCGTTAACTTCTTATCTACTCTACGGCTCCATCGTTCGGAAGCCCATAAAACATTGATAATACTATCATTACAACAAAATATTTTTAAAAAATAGTGTCAAAAATTTTGCGCAGTCAAATAACTGCATTATATTTGCTGTCAAATAACTGCACAATGGAAATTCGTAGAGATGTATTTCAGGCAATTGCCGACCCTACCCGAAGGGCAATCTTAAGCTTAGTGGCTATCCAGTCAATGACTCCGGGAGTTATTGCTGAAAATTTTAATTCTTCAAGACAAACCATTTCAAAACACATTCAAATATTAACGGAATGTGAACTCTTGGAGCAAACGCAAAATGGAAGGGAAATTTATTACGTTACTAATGCCAGAAAAATGAAAGAAGTTGCTGATTTTATAGAACCGTTCCGCCAAATGTGGGACGATCGTTTTAACAAACTGGAAAGTATCATGAAAAACTATAAACCGAAAGAATAACCAAATTATGGAACGAAAAACGAAAATTACTGCCGAAGAAGGTCAACAGGATTTATTAATTACAAGAGAATTTGATCTTCCTCTAAAATTATTGTTCATGGCTTATACAGAGCCCGAAATTGTTGAACAATGGATGGGAACCAAAGTACTACAACTTGAAAATAAGAAGTATGGCAGCTGGCAATTTGAAACTTCCGACCCTAAAGGGAATGTGGTTTTTAAAGCTAATGGAGTGGTTCATGAGTTTTTTCCGGAACAGAAGATTACGCGAACATTTGAAATGGAAAACTCTCCTTTTCCGGTTCAGCTTGAGTTTCTTGAATTTGAGGCGATAACAGAAGAAACCAGTCAGTTAAAAATGCATATTATTTACAGATCTGCTGCACTTAGAGATCAGATGTTAAAACTGCCTTTTGCTCAGGGAATCAATATGGCTCACAACAGATTACAAGAATTCGCTGCCAAAAAACTAAATTAAACTAACTTAAACTAAACTATAAAATCATGAAAAAAAGAGACAAAATCATCTATTGGGTTGCTACATTATGGCTGGCGTTAGGAATGACTGCTACAGGAATCGTACAAATGCTAAAAATAAAAGAACAGGAAGGCATGATACAGCATTTAGGGTTTCCAATATACTTTCTGACACTTATTGGCATTTGGAAATTATTAGGTACTGTGGCGATCTTAATTCCTAAATTTCCATTACTAAAAGAATGGGCCTATGCCGGCTTTTTCTTTACCATGACGGGTGCTGTTTTTTCGCATTTGGTTGTTGGAGACCATCCAAAAGAACTATTTGGTCCGGTATTGCTTATAGTTTTAACTATTGTGTCCTGGTATTTCAGACCCTTAGAAAGAAAGGCAGTTTTGGTAAATTAGACTATTTCTACTAATAACCGTGAAATTTTTACACTCAAAAACATTTAGCTTCTAAAAATTAAACCCAAATGAAAAACAAACTATCAACAGAACAAAGCGAAGAATTATTGAAAGTACTACAAATCCGTTTTGAGAACAATATGAAGAGACATACAGGTCTTGCGTGGGATGATGTTCAGAAAAAACTGGAGGCAAATCCGGGGAAACTCTGGTCACTCGATGAGATGGAACGAACCGAAGGCGAGCCGGATGTTGTTGGATTTGACGAGAAAACGGGAGAATTTATTTTCTTCGATTGTTCTGCCGAAAGTCCAAAAGGCCGAAGAAGTCTGTGTTTTGATCATGAGGCACTGGAAAAAAGAAAAGAACACAAACCTGCCGGAAGTGCTGTAAATATGGCCGAAGAGATGGGAATTGAACTTTTAGATGAAATACAATACAAAGAACTTCAAAAACTGGGTAAGTTTGATGCCAAAACTTCAAGCTGGATTGTTACACCTTCTGAAATTCGTAAACTGGGCGGGGCATTGTTCTCTGATTTTCGCTACAATACCGTATTTGTCTATCATAATGGCGCCGAATCTTATTATGCAGCCAGAGGTTTTAGAGGATCTTTGAGAGTTTAATGAATTTTAATAACAATAGCATATGAACCCTAAAGTTGATCTTTACTTTGAGAATGCTGAAAAATGGCAAAAAGAACTGGAAGAGTTACGAAAAATTGCGCTGGATTGCCAATTGACAGAAGAACTAAAATGGGAAACAGCCTGCTATACGCTGTATGGTAATAATGTTGTTTTGATACATTCTTTCAAAGAGTATTGTGCTTTTCTGTTTTTTAAAGGAGCCTTAATGAAAGATACGGACGGAATTCTAATACAGCAGAGTGAGAATGTTCAGGCCGCAAGACAAATTCGTTTTACGAGTCTTGACGAAATCAAAGCTCAGAAAGCAATCTTAAAAACGTATATTTATCAAGCCATTGAAATAGAAAAAGCCGGTTTGAAGGTAAAATTAAAGAAGACAGCCGAATTTGAGATCGCAGAAGAATTTCAACAAAAACTAGACGAAAACAAGGCTCTTGAAACTGCTTTTAAAGCTTTAACTCCAGGTCGTCAACGGGCTTACTTACTGTATTTTTCAAGCCCAAAACAATCTAAAACCAGAGCATCCAGGGTAGAAAATATGACAGATCAGATTCTTCAGGGAAAAGGATTGAAAGACTAATTTTTTTAAAGATGATGTAGGAACCGTTTTAATAAAGAAGAATAGTTTTATCTTAGTATAAAAAACAAAGCTCATGGAAGACCAAAAAAATCAAACCAATCCCTCCTCTTCTGACCCGACACCAAAAGTAACGGGAGTTGGAGGCATATTCTTTTTTTCAGAAAACCCAAAGGAAACCAGAGATTGGTATGCCAAAAACTTAGGACTTGAAGTTAACGATTGGGGATCTACTTTTGAATCCAGAAAAATAGATGCTCCTGAGGTCGTAGAATCTCTTCAATGGAGCCCGTTTAAGAAGGATGACGCGTATTTCTCTCCTTCCAAAAAAGAGTTTATGATTAATTACAGAGTGCAGCATATTGAAGCTCTTGTCAAACAGCTTAAAGAAAACGGTGTAACGGTACTTGATGATATTGCCACCTACGATTATGGAAAGTTTGTTCACATTATGGATACTGAAGGCAATAAAATTGAACTTTGGGAGCCGGCATAGGATTTATTGGTCTTCTCAGTACAAAGAAACTATGTTTCTATAGGGATAATCTTTTTACGCAGATTGCTTTGCCTGTTCGCTATCGCTCGGGTCTGCAGATTTAGCTGATTTTTTTTCTGAAATAGTTCTCCGCTATACAGAAGGAATGTGTTTCTTTTAGTTTGTGTTTCTCAGTACATAGAAAAACTATGTTTCTCTGTGTTTAGTTTTTTTTCACGCAGATCCCGCAGATTTAGCAGATTTTTTTTTCTAAAAATATTTCTTAGCAATTATATTCGATCGAAGCATCCAATTGCCTCTTGGCTGAAATAGCTTAAAAACTATTTTGGCAAACATGAGGTGTTATAAACATGCAATTCAGTTTCATAAAAAATACCCCTTGCATAGCTCTTTGAAAAACCGAGCTTCTAAAAACTTAAAGAAACTTATAACAGATGCAGCTAAATCATTTTTTAGGCCACGACATACAGGATTAATTACAAAGATAATTCCTATATTCGCTGATGGGAATGTTAATTTTTAACAACACCAACTAACAATCAAAAACGCCATAACCTTAAAAAAAATTATGAAAAAAGTAACTCATCTGTTTACATTAATGCTCTTTATTTGTTACGCTTCTACCCCTCTCTATTCACAAATCACATCTGAAAAAATAGATCTTTTAATGCAGGACGCTTTGGAGAAATTTAAAGTGGCCGGGGCCTCAATTGCAGTTGTTAAAGATGGAAAAGTAATTCATCAAAAAGGATATGGTGTTGCCTCTATCGAAACAAAAAAGGCCGTAAATGAAAGCACAAATTTTCAAATAGCCTCCAACAGCAAAGCTTTCACAACTGCAGCGCTCTCTATTCTTGAAGACGAAGGCAAACTGAAATGGACAGATAAAGTAAAAGACCATCTTCCAAAGTTTAAAATGTATAACGATTATGTTACGGAAAATTTTAGCATACAGGATTTGCTTACACATCGCAGCGGACTTGGATTAGGTGTGGGTGATTTGATGTTTTTCCCTGATGGCTCCAATTTTACAATAAATGATGTTCTAACTAGTTTTCAATATTTTAAACCGGTATCTGCTTTTCGAACTAAGTTTGATTATGACAATTTACTGTATATCGTAGCGGGAGAATTAATTTCTAAAGTAAGTGGTATGACTTACGAAGATTTTATACAAACCCGAATTATTGATCCTTTGCAAATGAGCAATTCTTTTGCACAAAGCGACAGGATAAAGGATAAAAGCAATCTGGCGGTATCACATTCGTCAGAATCCGGAACTATAAAACGAATTGATGGATTCGGAATACAGATAAACGGTGCTGCGGGAGGAATCATTTCAAACGCAGCCGATATGGCAAAATGGATGACTTTATGTCTAAATAAAGGACAGTATGGAAGTGACTTGAAATCAACACTATTTTCTGTTAAAAATCATAACGAAATGTGGCGCATCCATACCGTTGAAGAAGTAGATCGTGATCCGAGATACAATTCGCATTTTAGCGGTTACGGTCTGGGTTGGGGATTAACTGATGTGAAAGGAAATCTAAAAGTATCTCATACAGGAGGTTTACCAGGAATGTTATCCATTGTTACGATGTACCCGGATCTAAACTTAGGCATCGTGATTTTAACCAACACAGAGAATGGCGGTGGCGGGCTCTTTACTGCCGTTACCAATACTATCTCTGACAGTTATTTAGGCCTGGACGATTTTGACTGGACCAATAAAATTGTGGAATGGATGAAACAAGGCAGAAATACAGGAGATGACGTTACCAAGAATGTTTGGGAAAAAGTAAAACTAGCAAAAAATGTGAAAGTAAAAAACGAAGACTTTATCGGAGTTTATACTGACAATTGGTTTGGAGAAATTGAAGTATTTGAAAAAAACAAACAGTTATGGTTCAGATCCTATCGTTCACCAAAATTAAATGGTCCTATGGCATTTTATAATGCTAATACATTTGCCATAAAATGGGAATATCAGGCAATGAATTGTGATGCCTTTGCGATGTTTTCACTGGATGAAACCGGTAAAGCACAATCAATTAAAATGAAAGGCATCTCTCCTAATATTGATTTCAGTTTTGACTTTCAGGATCTGGATCTAAAAAGAGTGAATAAGTAAACCTGTTTTTTATACTAAAATTAAAAAAAAGTCCGCAAAGTTTTCTTTTATACTTTGCGGACTTTTTGCTTCTCTATTCAATCAAGTAATGCTTTTAGTTCTGATTCCTTCTGATTAATAATGAACAGCTGACTTTTATCTTCCAATAATATCTTGTAATCAAACTCTTTGGCTGCATTGAACTTCCAGTTTTTTAATTCTTTAAAACTGTTCTTAATGAGTTTTAAATTTTCGGCATTATTTTTAGAAACAATGATCATCTTAGTCAGATTTGATTTTTGCATTTTTTCAAGTGCGCTTCTGCTTATTTCAGTTTCATCCTCAGATCTGGAACGGTAGCGGTACTTTTGTTTGATAGTATCAAAATCCTTTTCATTTTCAGAAATAACATATCTGTAAGCCATAAGATTATCCATTTCGTTTATCCAGTTTGGGAATTTTGTTTCATAGCTTTCAATATAATGATCTATAAAACTTTTGTCTATGGCTTTCTTTTGAGAAATGTACTCGTTAAGCATAGGGTAAATTTCTTTTGCCATGAGGTTGATGTATTTTTTATTGTACCAGTCACCATCATCAACTTTTCCATTCAGCTGTGCGTATACATAACCATTGGCTAATGAAGTTGCCAGAGCTTCGTTAAGCAGATGATAGGCGTAATTACTGTATTTTGATTTGTTTTCTTTGAAACTATTATCGATCATTTTTTTTACTTCCAATGGCTGTTCGTTGTAAATAATATGATACGTTTCGTGCAGCATTACACTAAAGAGATCCTTATAATCGTCTAAATCTGTTTGAATGGCACTGATGAAATTATTACCAAAAGAATTCGCGGTAAAGCCTTTAGAATTAGGCAAAGGATAAAATGCGATTTCAAAAGGAATTGAAGTATCCCAACTCGAATTGTAAAAAATCAAACCCATTTCAAAATAACGCTCCAAGTCATTTTCCTTTGCGTATTTGGTAATTTCAACGAGCTGTTTTTCAAATTTTTCTTTATTGGGATTGTATATGAGTTCGTTGTAAATTGGAGTAAAAGCAGAAATAATTCTGGTAAGATCATTCAACGTTTTGTTGGTTAAAACTCCTATAGAACGTATTTTAAAATCTTTTAAATTTTCTGTTTCGATTAAGTTTTTTCTCAAAAAATCAAAGGATTGCATTGGTTTTTTAGAGCCTTCCGGGAATTCTTCAAATGGATAGCTGTAATCCAATGTCAGATGATCAAATTCTACGACCAGTTTCTGAAATTGCTCGGTATTGTATTTTGACTTTTGAAACTCAGTTTTAAAAACGTTGTCCGGATAGTTTTCGGATAAATTCTGAAGGAAAACAAAAACAGCCAATTGTTCAGAATACTTAATATTAAATACTGTTTTTTGAGCAAAAGACCAATTGGTTACGGCACACACCATAACAACCAAAAACTTAATTTTTAAAGTAATTTTCATTGTTTAGTCATTAGAATTTATTCGATAAGGATTAAAAATAATTCAAAAATTAGCAGCCAACAAACACTCACGATACGCTACGCAAAACTTTAGCTGCTATGTTATCTTCAATAACTCTTACAATCTCTTTTTAGTATCTATAGCTTACTATTTTGCACTAGCCCTCTTTTGTCTTAAATTTGCAGTCTTGTTACAAGCATATCAAAGTTTTCAAATGCTGAAGTGTCTAAATTAGGTAAAAAAGTGGGAATACATACGATCGAAAATGCAGAAAGAAACTGGACTATTTGTCCCGAATGCCAGGGACGCGGTAAAAAAAGCCAAAGACTCAGCAAGAAAGTACGGCTTCAGTATCAGATAGCGCTGGAAAACTTTGAAAAATCGAAGGACTCAGGAGTTCCTCCTACTCGCCCTAAAGCGCATCTCAATGTCTGTCTCCACTGTGACGGATCGGGATTAATTCCTTCGGAACATCCTACTATGATTGACAAAGAAAACTACCCGCATGTTGCCATAATTGGAGCCGGTATCGGAGGAGTTGCATTGGCTGTTGCTTGTTTGCACCGCGGAATTCCTTTTACTCTTTACGAACGCGATACTAACTTTGATGCCCGATCACAAGGTTATGGCCTCACCTTACAACAAGCCAGTAAAGCCATTGAAGGATTCGGTATTTTCTCTTTAGAAGAAAAAGTCATTTCAACCAGACATTTGGTACATACTCCGGAAGGAAAAGTAATTGGAGAATGGGGAATTCGAAAATGGATTCCATCGGATACCAAAACAGCTCCGAAGCGAACGAATATGCATATTGCACGACAATATTTGCGTTCGGCACTGCTGAAACAACTTGGGACAAATGATATCGTACAATGGGGACATCAACTCATAGATTTTAAGGAATCCGAAGATCAAAGTATTTCCTTAAATTTTGAAGTAAATGGCAAAATCATAACTACTAAAGCCGATCTTGTGGTTGGGGCTGATGGTATTCGCAGTACGGTACGAAAACTGTTAATTGGTGACGAGGTTACTCCTTTGCGTTATCTGGGATGTATTGTAATATTAGGTATTTGTCCGTTAAAGGCTCTTGATGGACTTGATCATAATTTGCTCGACTCGGCAACTGTGTTTCAAACCGCTAACGGCAATGAGCGAATTTATATGATGCCTTATACAGAAAATTCTGTAATGTGGCAGCTTAGTTTTCCAATGTCCGAAGACGAGGCTAAAATACTGAGTGAACAAGGACCGAAAGCGTTAAAAGAAGAGGCTTGTCGAAGAACACAATGGCACACCCCTATTCCGCAAATTTTATCGGCAACTTTAGAGGCGCAAATTTCAGGTTATCCGGTATATGACCGTGAATTACTTCGTCCTGAATTATTAGCAAAAAATAAACGGACCACATTGATTGGGGACGCAGCACATCCGATGAGCCCTTTCAAAGGACAAGGAGCTAATCAGGCATTGTTAGACGCGCTTTCTTTGGCTCGGGGAATCGTAAGAGGATGCAGACCGCTATCCAACTGGAGAGAAGCAGGAATAAGAGAAAGTGTTTTGATTGAGTTTGAATCTGAGATGCTTGTGCGAAGTGCCACCAAAGTAAAAGGTTCTGCTGAAGCTGCAGAATTCCTTCATTCTGAAATTGTACTTCACGAAGGCGATGAACCAAGAGGCAGATGTTTAAAGAATAAATAAGCCAAATCATTTATTGCGTTTTTGTACAGTTTTTTTGTACAGTTTTTTTCTCGCAGATTTTGGAGATCAAGCAGATTTTTCTTTATAGCCCATGTGTTTTAAACTAAAAAAAGGAGCCACTTTTCAATGACTCCTTTTCGATATTCAATTTTAGTATTATTGAATTCTTTTTACAGACAGCTTGTCTAAGCAGAAGTAAGCTGCGGTATTCATTCCGTATACCGGGTGTGAATCTGTTGAAGCCATTTGAAAAACAAGGTATTTTACGTCTCCCAGACCTTGAAGTGCTGTAGCGCTTACATTTATCCATCCTGTTGGCATTACTAAAGAACCTCCAGTGTAATCAGCCAATGATTGTGTAATTGGTGCAGTAATAGTTCCGCTTGAATCTACTCCGTAAATTAACAATTCAAAGTGATCTCCTGAAGAAAATGCCTGAGCAAAACCGTCTCCATACAAACAACCATAATATGGCCATGGGTGCATGTTGATTTTTAATCCTTTTACATTGTACAATCCTGTATTTCCAATTTTAATCCAGTTAGAGAAACTTGTCTCACTAAAAGTAGTTCCCTGTGGATTTTTAGGATCTGTATAACTTGACCAGTAAGCCACGATGTAGGGATCTCCTGTTGTACCCGGAGTACCTGCAGCAATTGTAGAAGAAGTTCCGAAACCGCTTCCTGCCATAGTCCCCCACTGATTGGCTACCCAACCGTTAGATCCGCCAGTACCTGCTCCTGAACCATAATTTGTAATATCATTTACATTCGATACAATAAAACCATCCCAATAATTGTAACCTGATGATGTTCCGCTATGTGAAAATTTAAATATATCAACGGTTAAATTGGTACTTGCCACATAGGTATTTTGCCAATACTTCCCGCCTGTTGTTGATGTTCCGCTAGTCAGTAAAGAACTTGTCAGGTTAAGCGTAGTAGTTGTTCCTATCGAAGGATCGGTCACCGCACTTTTAGAAGTTGAGCCTGAGCTTTTAATCGCTGCACTGCCGCTTTCGCTATTTAATAGATTTTCATCATTACTACAGGACGAAAGTCCCAGAATCAAACCTACTGTCAAAAAATAAAGTACTTTTTTCATGATTTATAAAAATTTGGATTAATATTCTTGGTTGATTAATAAACAGTTTTATTCCCGCTTTCGATTACTTGCCTGCAGCAAAATTCAAATCTTCTGCCTGTTTGAAGGAGTTCGTCACCAGGTCTAATGCGCCAATCTCTGTGAAAGTAGGCACGTATACTTTTACGAAATCTACCCCGGGAAGATGTACTTTATTACCATTACTATCTACAGCCCAGCTAATGTCAATCGAAGGATCTTTGATTCCGCCATAGCCCCATTCAAAAGTTCCAACATTGAATGCTGTACCTTCTCCATCGCTAATATCTTTTGTAGCCAAATTGACTTTTGTTCCTTTTAATGTGTAAGAATCACCAAGCCATTGTGGGTAATAATTGTATCGTCTCCATTTTTTTGTTCTGGTGATAAAACCTGAAGCCGTTTTATTGTTTGCCCATTTAAGATATTCCTTGTCGAATTGCCAATCGTACTTTCCTGCTACGGCAGTTTTATTTGGATCCGGTTTGTAATATGTCACCTCATAATTCTTAACTGTAGTCGATTTATAATACTCACTTCCGGCTATTTCGTACCACTCATTATCCTCTGCAATTCCATTTTTATTGGCATCATAAGCCACCATAATACTCACAGGAGAAAACTTTGAAGCATTCGAAACTGTATTCATCTGAACTGTAAAATCACGTTTGCCATAAGCATTGATCACCGTATGGTCGAATTTTGTTACGATATAACCGCCAAAAGTTCCCAGATCAACAAGAGATCCATCGGCCAAAATAGCCTGTGCATTCTCTATCGCTTCCGCTTTCGTTGCAAACTCAAAACCGTCATTGTTATAATGCGGAGCAGGTACATAATCTATAATTGAAAGTGCTTTGGAAGTATAGGTTTTACCGGTTTCAGCAACTGTAACTTTAGTAGAAGCCTGTTTTACCAACTTATTTAGTGTTACGGTAAAATCTACAGCATAGCTTAGTGCTTTTGGTGCTATAAACTTCAAGGTCTTACTGTCGCCAATAACAGAATCTTTAGCCACTCCGTCTTTTCCGGTTACTTTTAAAGTCCATTTGTATTGGGCAACAGCACCATTTGCATTTTCAATCGTTACTTCCGGATCAATCGCTACCACATTGTATCGCTCCGTTGTAAAATCTGCCTGCAATTTTATAGTAAGAGTTGGATCTTTAATCGGCTCCGGTTTAGGTTCTTCAATTACAGGCTCCGGCTTTGTATCATCATTACTGCAATTGTAAAAAGAGCAAACAATGGCGAGGTACAAACTATATTTTATAAACTTTTTCATATTCTTCTCTTCTTACTTTTTTAGATTGTATTTTTTAATTATTTGAAGATCTGCAGCTCCCGAGAATCGCGTAGCCATAGACGATTGCTGGTGACAAAGTCCCATTGGTTCGCTGACACAGTTCACTACTTTGATAAAATGAATTCCCGGAAGATTTGCTTTATTTCCATTCTTGTCTACGGCCCAGTCGATATCAATATCAGGGCTTTTGGCATTTACGTATCCCCATTCCGGAGCCTCAAAATTCCACAAAGTAGTTTGCCCCGGACGTACTGCTGCGAAATTTACGTTTAACTTCGTTCCTTCGTAAACAGCTGTATTTTGAGTATCCCAGGCTGGATAATACTCTTTCTTGGTTTTAGACCTTGGCAAAAAGTACGTTTGAGATTGGTTGTTCTCACAATAAAGATGTTCACGATCTAAAAAAGGATCATTTGGACCGCTTACGACTACTTTCTTACCAACCGCAGGTTTATAGTAAGTAATTTTAAAATTCTTAACCGTATTTTCTTTAGCATGCTGACTTCCTATGATTTCATACCATTCGTCTTCATCGGGTTTTCCATTGCCATTTTTATCATAAGCAACATAAATTAATCCCGGAGCCGGAGGATTGGCTTTATCCGTTAAATCTGCTCCATAAACTCTGAAGTCTTTTTTTCCTGAAAGATTAACCACCATATGATCAAATCCAACCACAATTGAACCTCCAAAACCTCCTAAATCAATTGGATATCCTACACTGGTTTCACTTATTCTTCCCAATGCTACCCTCATAACATCTGCTTTCGAAAATCCGTCTTTGTACAAATCATTGGCAAACATTCCGGGTGCAGGATTAAAATCCTGAATACTTGTTATGTAAGGATTGTAACTTTGAGTCTCATTTATCACATTCACTGTGGTGGCGCTTGTGCCTTTTTTATCTCCTTCAGTAACATTTAAGGTTAATTCATATGCACCGGGATATAAAGCAACAAATCGTAAATCTTTTGTAGTTCCTATAATCGAATCTTTAGTCTGATTCACCGGTTTTTTTTTAGTACCCATTGATAATTTGGATTACTTGTTTCAGCTGAAGCTGTAATATTCAAAACTTTAAAGGTGTTTACTTCAAATTTATCCTGAAGCTTTACTGCTATTGGTACGACGAGTCCTTCTCCGGTGTTGACATCATTTTTATCGTCATCACTGCATCCGGTAAATGCCGCCGCAAAAGCCAATAATAATAAATGGGCAAAGTTTTTTTTCATAATTCCTGATATAATAATTTAGTTTAATACACTTTTGAATGGGTTATCGCGTAGGAATGCTTTCTCCTGAAAGATGCAAATCTGTTGCCCCCATTATTTCTGTCGAAGTTTCTCCTAGCCATCCCGCCTGCTGATTAAGGCCATTGTACACTTTCACAAAATCGATCCCGGGAAGCATTACTTTGTTTCCCTTTTCGTCCACAGCCCAGTTAATATCTATGCCCGAATCATCATCATTGTTCGGAGCATTATCTGCATATCCGTATAAAAAAGCATACTGCACAAAGTAACTTCCCGTTCCGCTTTCATCAACTGCGTTATCGGGCAATCTTGTTCCTTTATAAGTAATAGAAGACTGATCTTTAAGCCATTTTGGCCAGTAATCTAAAGAATGATTGTAGGCATTATTCTGAACCAGATAGCCATTTTTCCCCTGATTGTCTTTCCATAAAATATACTCCATATCGACAAAACCTACTGTACCCGTAGTTCCACCCGACACCGGAATTTTATTGGGATCAGGTCGGTAATACGTTATTTCATAATGCTGAATCGTTTTAGGCATTTTATGCCCGCCGCCTTCTATCTCGTACCACTGATCGTCCGGAAGTCCGTTTTTATTTTTATCGTAAGCAACCATGATTATTCCTGCTTCACTACTTCCGCCGCGCATGGTACTGTTCGGATTTGGATTAGCCTCTGCCCAGAAAGCATTACCCAGAATTCTAAAATCACGTTTGCCCTTAACATTAACAATGGTATGATCGAATCCAAAAACAACATAACCGCCAAAAGCCCCCAATGAAACCAGATCACCGGTTTTCTTAGCCAGATAAGTATTGGCTCTTGATAAAATTCTTTCAGGAGTATCGCCGTCATTAGCAATAGGCAGATCGTTTACAAACTGCCCGGGTGCCGGTTTAAATTCAAATACTTTTGAGATGTAGCTTTTATACTCCTTCGTTTCTTTTGTAACGGTAACGACTACTTTTTGAGTTTGTATACTTCCTTTGTCATTTACAGTAACAGCCAATTCATAAACTCCTGCTTCTGCTGCCGCAAATAAAAGTTCCTTTGCTGTAGTAGTACTTAGTGCATAACTTTCTGAAGATGCTTTTGTGATGGTCCAACTGTAAGTAGCTTCTGTTGTTGCGCTGATTGTTGGATTTAAAGTCATAATTGTAAATCTCTGCATACTAAAAGCTAAATCTGAACTAACAGGTGTCGGATTACTATTTTCATTTGATGCATTATCATCAGAACAATTGGTTAATGAGAGTACTGCAATAAGCAACAATATGGATTGGAAGTTTTTGAAAATATTATGGTACATGTGGTATTGTTTAGGTTGGTAGTGGTAAAAGCAGCTGAACTTCGAGAAATAACAAAAGAAGTTTCAATTAAAGTCTTCAACAGAGCGCAATGTTATCTTTGTAAGCGAACACAATCCCGCATCGCCAAAAGCCCTTGGAATTGTGCTGATTTTTTATTGGAACAGAATTAAAATAAGGGAAGACACCGCCAGATAATGCATTCGGAAAATACCGATTCAACAGTGATTTCCTTTTCAGAAGTGATACTCTCAGAGAGAAAAAGCAACTACACAACACTCCCGACTGAAGCAGAATAGAAGCAAAAACGATAACAATAAATAAGAATTCTCTTTTTGTATTATACATCACTTATTGAATTAAGAAAACTCCGGGATGTATAAATTAAAAACGCAATAAGGAAGAATCCCGTCATAAAAATGACAGGTTTCGTTTATTGTTCTTCAACTTTATTCCACGAAAGTCTTAAACTATGTGATTGTGGCAGGTCTCCTGACTTGTTCCATCTTTAAAAACAACCTTCTCATCCCGCACGCGGGACAATGGCATTAGTAACGTTTAAAGACTTGTATAGAACTTACAGTAGCGGGTCTGTTCAGGATTTGCACCTGATTCCCTTTTAACCATTTTTTCTTAAGAAAAAACAGACCAAAATCTGGCGCAAATATATAACTATCTTTTACAATAGCGTAATTCTGAATAAAAAAATGAAATTTTAATAATAATCAATGCGTTACCAAAATTTTAAACTTTTTCCGAAGGTCTATCCAATGGTACCAATTACAGATACATGTTTACTGACTAAACTTCTTTATTTATTTTTAATCTCAATTTTCATAAGTAAAACAATACCCGTAAAAGTTCCTTTTGATCCCTAAATCAGGTATATATACTTGATTTCAGAAGATCCTGACTAGTTACTTTTATAAATAACTAAAACTTAAATATTATGGAAACAGTAAAAATCCCTCAAGGGGTTCAGGTTACACTAAATGTAGCGATAAGTTCTGATGCAATTGTTGGTGCTGCTATTCGTTTAAAAGGTGAGGTAACCACTTACCCAGACAATCAATTTTCAGTAATTCTGGGAGATCTTTCAACACTGCAGAATGAAAAAATGACCGTGCAATCATTATTTCATGTCGATCAAAATATTGACCAAATAATGGCAACTACCCGATTAGATATTGAAGTTTCTTATGGTGACCAAACCCAGAAGCTAACTGTCAAAAAAAGGAAAATATACAATCAGCTTTTTATAGCATTTGCATACGTTCAATTTACAAAACAATAAAGTTATGAAAAACTATTACTTACTAATAATTATAATAATAGGAAACATTTGGAACAGCAATGCACAGGAAAAAAATGTTCCATTAAGTGAGTTTCCTATGTCTAACTTGACCAGCCCTGCATTTCAATTGCTAGAAGAGACAGTAACAGATATATACACTCCTGAGAATGTAAAAGCATTAGCATTACATGTACAGAACAATTTTGGTGAAAGTATGGCTATAGAAGTAACTCCCTACTTTTTTATTAATACCAAAAGTAAAAAAAGGACCTACGACAGATACATAGGTGTCACGAAAGATAAGGCAACAGGCAACTTAAAACAAAATCCTTTTAGCGGATTAAACACAACTACTCTTTCTTTTGCCTATTTAAAAAAGGATTTTGAAACTATTGCAGGTGACAACAAACGCCAGACCTTTTCTATAGGGGCAAGAACAACATTGTTACGATTTTTTGATAAAGAAAAAATATATGAAACGAAACAAAATATTCAACGTGTATTAACAGATAAAGCATTAATGATTCCCGAGGAAATACTTCAAATAGTAGATGAAAAGGAACAACAAAAAGCTATAGAAAAATTCTTTTTAGAAGAACAAAAAGTAAGAGATCGCTTAAAACCTTTTGAAAAGATAATCAAACCAATTTTTAAACTGGATGCAGCAGCAGCATATAGCGAACTTTTCAAGGACAATTCTATAAATGGCGGAACAATTAATCGTTTCGGATCATGGCTAACCGGGGAATTTAATTTGATTCTAAATGAGGATAATGAAGAAAGTTCTACCAATAACTATGCAAATCTTCTGTTTATTGGCCGATATATCGAAGATGGGTTTAATATGGATTCTACTAATGTTTATACCACTAATTATTATAGAGATTTTGGAAGTAAATTAAGTTTTGAATTTGGAAAATTTACCTTAGGGTATGAATACATCAAACGAAACGGAACTGTAAAAAGCGAAAGATCTGTAGGTAATATAAGTTTTAGGATAGATAAAAACATAAGTATCACAGGAGCATTTGGAAAGGACTTTCAAAAAGAAGATAACCTTCTGGCACTTTTTGGAGTGAATTGGGGATTAAATTTTGGAAATTCATCGGCTCCTCTCGAATAGCTGAACTATAAAGAAATAACCTACAAAACACATTGGATGTAATATAAAATTTGAAATCCTATAAAAAAGAAAGCATACTTGTTTTTTCTTTCAATTAACTGATTAGAAACAAGTATGCTTCTATGTCTTATATTAATACAAAAATTACACTACTACTAAATCATTAGCAAATGTTCCTGTACAGGTCCTAATGCAAAAACAATAAACATGGACATCACGGTCAAAATCATAATGACCATAAATAATAAGGTTCCAAAAATACCTGAATGAACTCTCAAAGTGCCCAGCGAAGGAACTACGGCTTTTTTAGCACTTAAATAACCAATGATTAAAAATGCTCCAATCATCGGAATAAAGCGACCGGCCAGCATCGTAACTGAGGTGGTTAAATTCCAGAAAGGAGTGTTATCAGCCAGACCTTCAAACCCACTTCCGTTTCCCGCCATCGAAGACACATACTCATAAACTATTGTGGTAAAACCGTGTGGTCCTGTGTTACTCAGCCACTCAACAGCTTCCGGAACATACAAATAAACATGAATTGCAATTGCGGAAAAAAGTAACGGAATCGCCAAAGCGCAAAGGTTAACCAAAACCGCTATCTGAACTTCCTTAATCGAGATTTTTCTGCCAAACAACTCAGGAGTTCTTCCTACCATCAGTGAACCGATAAAAGTGGCTATAATCAGGTAAATAAACATATTGATCCATCCGGTACCCAGCCCTCCAAAAAACGCATCTACCTGCATTCCTATAAACATCCCTATCGAAGACAACGGCATATAACTATCGTGCATACCTGTTATGGTACCAGCCGGGATTATCATATTGACCGCGCTGTAAAAAGAGGAATAATACGTTCCAAAACGCACCTCTTTACCTTCCATATTAGCTAGTGATGCGTCAATTCCCATTGCACTGAGTTTTGGATTACCGGACATTTCACCACAGATTAAGGGAATACAAGTTACAACAAACCCCATGAGCATCACTCCCAAGAGCATTCTTGAAAATTTTTTATTGTTGAGATACCGGCCTACGAAAATGATAAAAGACATCGGCAAAAGCCAAACGATAATGGTATGAATGATGTAGGTAAAAAAGTTAGGATTTTCAAATGGATGCGCACAGTTGGTTCCAAAAAAGCCACCGCCATTAGATCCTAATTCTTTGATCGGAAGAAAAGCTGCTACAGGTCCTGTTGACACTACTACTTCCCTGCCTTCAACAGAGGTAATTTTCTCTGGTTCATCAAATGTCATTGGCACGCCGTTAAACAAAAAAAAGTTGCGGTAATTATACTTAACGGCAACAGTATACGAGTAGATGATTTTACAAAATCACTATAAAAATTCCCTAATCCTTGTATCGATTGAGCAGCAAGCCCCCTGACTATTGCTACACCCGCACAAAGGCTTGTGGCCGCACTTAAAAACTGTAAAAGCATAAACACGCCTACCTGTGCAAAATAACTCGCTCCTGTCTCTCCTGAATAGTGCTGCAAGTTGGTACTGGTCAAAAAACTAATTGTTGAATTTAACGCCAATGTCCACTCCATACTGTCGATACCAGCCGGGTTTAAAAATAGTTTTCCCTGGAGCAATAAAATAACAAATCCCCAGAGGAACCATATGAACTGCACAGATAACAATACTTTTAAATATGTTTTCCAATTCATTTGAACCGTGGGGTCAATTTTACAAAACCGGTATATCAATCGGTCTAATGGATTAATGAAGTCTGTTATGCTTTTTTCATTTGCATATATTTTTTTCATTTCCCGGCCTACAATGACCGACAGCAAAATAACCGTAAGAAGAATACCAAGTGAAACTATTAATTGAGTTAACATATTTTTTTTAAGATTGAGGTTCTTTGCGAAAGCACCAACAACTAGTCCATACGAACAATAAAAATGTTAACCCCTGATTTACAACCAAAAACACTTGTAGGAAACACCACTACCTTATCATTTTGATACGATTACACTATCATTTTGATACTATTTCCTTTTTATTCCTGAAAAATCTAAAGGAATAGGAAGCTAAAAATCAAATAATTAATTAGAAAATGCTTTTTACGGCACATCATTTGCATAAAAATACAAAAAGTAACTGTGTTTACTTTTATTAAACTTAATTTCCAAAGCCATGAAGAGACATAAAAAAAATGCCGGTTACTTTAAAATTTTTAAGCAAGCTACTAAAGAGCGAAGACAAAAAAACAAAATCATACTTACGATACAGATTATTTTTATAACCATTATAACGATTATGGTGTATCAAAGAATTATGACATAGAAATGTATGGCAAAAAAACGAATCAGCTTATACAATATTCTTCAACTTCAGGCAAATAAGTCCGAAATAGTAATAATAAACAACTTATCACTCCCTGAATAAAGCGACACAGAATAAAACCTGAAGAAAACTGATGCGTTTTTTTGCTTATCGAATCAATTTTAAAAATGCACTATACACATCATCTTTAATTGAGGTTCGCAAATAGACTTCGTTTTCGTCTTTGGTTTTATATTCAAACTGAATCAAAGCCGCATCAGAATAATAAAAAAAGTAATCATCACCCAAGAATTCAAGATTTGAAATAGGTCTCGTTGATAATTTGTATTCAAATGCAATTTCACCATTTGTAATGTCCAATTGAAAAAGCTTACTTTTACGAGTGTATCCCCAAATATTATCACTTTCTTCGACCATATACTCAACATTATCAGATTTAAAATCCCTTTTCCAAATTTCAGTTCCTGTTTTTGAATCTACAGCATATATCGAAGAAACTTCGGGTCCTTGTGCGGCGAAATATAGCTTCTTGTCTTTGCAAAATATACGTTCCTTAATATTGTTCTGACTTTCCTCCAATTTAAACTGCCATAAAACATCTAATTTATCAGGATTTAGAGCAAAAACTACATTTTTTTCATTTGAAGTAAAGATAGCCTCTCCATCTGTCACCAGTTTTCCGCGCATGGCTTCCTCAAAACTTTTCTGAACAAGAAGTTTTCCGGTATTGGCTTCAAAACTATAAACAGAAGTTCCGCTTTGAATAAAAACTTTGTTATTAAATAAAAGAACCGGACTTTCATTATTTTCAGCATCCAGTTTATGATTCCATAATAAACCACCAGTCTTTATATCAAGCGCATAAAGGTTACCGTTTTGGGAGGTTATGAATAATTTTCCCTCATTTATAACCGGAATCTGATTTTTCAGGATGATCTGATCTGTGCTATTCCCCAGTCTTGATTTCCAAAAAACAGCACCACTCTGATTATCAATGGCAAAAATTTCTCCGTTAATAAAAGGAACATACACTACTCCGTCCTGTAATGTGATAGCATTTGCACACAACTCCGTAAAGGAATCTGTTGCTTTTACGGTCCAGTTAATTTTTTCGGACTCTAAATTGAAGGAAAAAAGAGAACCGTCGTAATCGTAAATCAATATCGACTCTTTATCCAATGCAACTTTCGCCAACGGTTTTAGCACTTTATGAGTAACTTTATCGCTAATATTACCTGCAGCTTCCATTTTAACCGGTGCTGAAACGGTTGGTACTTGTCCAAACATATTGGTAACGGCACATGCAAATAAAAGAGTAATTATATTTTTTTTCATTTTTAGATTTGGGGTTAAATGAACTGATTTCTTTTTATCAAGACGAAATTGCGTTTTAAGTGATTCCATGCTTGATAAATGCTTAAAATTATTACGGTACTAATATAGAAACAATTTTCACTGCTAGATCAATATTCCAGAAATAACAGCTAAAAAAACTTCTTAAGGAATTAAGGATACTTTTATAGTTCTAACAAACCTGTATACAAGCCATTTCTCCCATGGTTTAAAGAAAATTTCAGCCAAACAATGACGAGAAATATTTTTAGTTTGTTTTCCAAATCAACCAAATAATTTACTCTAATAATTCTTACATTCGCTCAGGGAAAAGTCTATTGATATCTACTAATAAACAATTTAATGAAACAAACTTTTACACTCTTCAGAATCCTCTTTTTAGTACTTTTTATTAGTGGCAACAATTACGCACAACAGAAAGACGACTTTTCTTCAAAAATTGACAGTCTAATACAAACCACAAACCCAAGAAATTTTAACGGAGTTGTTGTTATTAAACAAAACGGAAAAATAAAATATGCAAAAGCACATGGTTATTCTGATTTCAACAAGAAAACAGAACTGAAAATTTCTGATAAATTTTCAACAATGTCAATTGCCAAACAAATTACGGCTACACTTATCTTACAAGAAGTAGAAAAAGGAACAATCAATTTAGAAACCCCTATTCGCAAATATTTACCGGAATTAAAATATTCGTGGGCAGATACCATCACTGTTAATCAATTGCTCAACAATACTTCGGGATTAAGCAGTGAAGACATAGACAAACCTCTTAAATTTACTCCGGGAGCTGCTTTTAATTATTCTAATATTGGCTATTATGTAGCAGGACAAGTTTTGGAAAAACAAAGTCATAAAAGTTTTGAAGAGCTAGTAACTGCTTTGTTTAAAAAATGCGGGATGACCAACAGTTACTACCCCAATGAGACAAACAATACATTTTTAACAAAAGGGCACTCCGTAAAAAAGGAGGGTAGTATTAAACTGAACGAACAATTAAATTTTGACATTCATAATTATTTTGGCAGTCATTTAATTGTTTCGGTTCCTGACCTAGCAAAATGGAATGAATGTCTGCACTCAGGTAAACTATTAAAACCAACTACTTATAAAATGATGATTGCTTATTCAATCACCAATACACATCCCCTTTTTGGTGATAAACCAATTGGTTATGGTTATGGATTGCGAATAAATGATAAAACCAATATTATGGAAATCGGACATACAGGTTTTCATCCCAGTGAAGGATTTACAGCGGTCAATTTATACTATCCAAAAACCAAAACCAGCGTTATTGTTATGGAAAATCAAGCATTTGAAAATTTTAGTATTGCTTATTATTTTGAACAGGAAATTAGAAAAATCGTTAAAAAAAGTAATCTGTTGAATTAAAACTCAAATTTATAAAAGCCATATGCGTAAACGAAATTCAAAACAAATTATCACAGTACTTTTTTTGACTTCGAGTCTAAATTTCACCTTTGCACAAAGAAAAGAGTTCCGGGAAACCACCGTTGATAGTCTAACTTTCGTAAATAACCGAAAAGCACTGAACAGTCTGAATACCGATAGCTTCCTAAAAAGAATATTTACTAAAGAAAATATAGAAATCCCTTATAGGCTCCTAACGCCAAAGGATAATAGCAATCACCAAAAATACCCTTTAGTCATTACTTTCCACAACTCTACCCGAATTGGAAATGATAATGAAAACCAGCTTGAACCATTCGCGAAAATTTGGCTGAGACCTGAAATTTACACAAAATATCAATGTTATGTAATCGCACCACAATTCAGCGAGCGTTCTTCAAATTATGAAAAGAATAGTGATGGAATTCAAGTTTCAAAACCTTCTCCAGCTGTTTTTGCCTTACTCGAATTAATTCAAAACATTGAAAAAGAATACCCAAACATCGATAAAAACAAGATTTACTTAATTGGATATTCTATGGGTGGATCGACTGCGCAAAATCTACTCAATATCGCTCCAGGCCAATTTGCCGGTATGGTTTCCGTAGCAGCAGTTCCTGATTTTTCCAATCTCAAAAAATTAAGCCAGAAGAACATCTGGCTTATTCATGGAAAAAAAGACGATGACAATCCTTATATTGGAAGTGTTGAATTGTTTGCAAAATTATCCTCTAACAAGAATTTGACTTTTACCACTTTGAATAATTTAAATCATAACAACATCGTGATTCCGTTTTTACTAACCGAAGAGATTCCAAAATGGTTATTTGAAAAGCATAAGTAAATCGTATTTTGATGGATTTAGAACTTGATATTCTTTCCTTAAATGTCTGTGCTGACTGTTGATAAATCCTCTTATTTGTTTTTCTCCATCCACTCAATGATTTTTAAGGCAACACCATTTGAGGATTGAAAATTTTGTCCAGTAACAATTCGACCGTCTTGTTCCACATAAGATTCATTTCGCTTTGAAAATTTAAAATCTCCACCCCTTTCTTCTATTGTCTTCTGAATTAAGAACGGAAAGTGCTTAAAGTACTCGCCATCTTGTTTTTCGAAAGAGTCAGGATAACCGCTTATTTTTTTTCCATCCACTAAAAATTTACCATTTTTAGTTTTCAAATTAACAATACCGGCTGTTCCGTGACATACCGAAGAAATAATGCCATTATTATCTTCGTACACTTGCATCGCAATACGTTGAATATCTAAACTTTCAGGAACATCATACATGGCACTTCCACCGCCGATATAATGAACGGCTTTATAGTTTTTATAATCAATTTCTTTAGGGCTTACGGTATGTTTTATGGCGTACATAAAATCCTGATCGTATAAGTATTGCTTTTGTAAATTATCAGAGGTATTAATATAAGCCAAAGGAATACTGCCGCCCTTTGGACTCACAAAATCGACAGTATAACCCGCACGAATAAAAGTATCATAAGCATTTACGATCTCAGCGAAACTATTGCCTGTTGAAATGGTAGAATTTCCGTAATAATGTGCGTTAGAAACAATAAATAAAATCCTTTTTCCAGATTTATTAGTTGCTTTACTGCTGGCCGCTTTGCTGATTATTTTCCATTCACCCTGAATTTTCTTCAGCAAAAACATATCCATAAATTCTTGTTTTTTTTCTGCAATGATAATTTCAGCCTTTGCAATAGCAATATCATTAAAAAATTCCAGAGAAATAACTCTGCCTAAACGACCGTTAAATTCACCTTTCTTACCTTTTTGAAACCAGGTAACATATTCCGAAGCCGGAACGATCCATAAGGGTTTGTCTTTGTGACTTAAAAAAAGACTGGCTTCAGAATAAAAAGCCTTACTAATACTGTCAGGCTGATTGTAAGATGTCCCCTCAATATAGTTTTGAATACAATTCTGAATTAAAGATTGTTCTGATTGCGAAAAAGATAAATTGGATACTAATGCAAATAAGACTAAAAGAAAAACTCTCTTCATAAACTTGGATTTTAATGGTTTTAAAATATTGCTCAAAACTATACTCATTGCATCTTAAAACGTTCCGGATTTATAATAACGGACTCCAATTTTATACTTTTAGGAGTAAAAATGATTCTTTTTGCTAAATGGCTTCAAAAAAATCGGGCATAAAAAAAACTCCTTAATTTCTTAAGGAGTTTCTTGTTGGAAGATAATGGATTAAAATAAAACCTATATACTAAGCTATTTCAATTCTTTTATTTTTTCGATCTGTTTAGGCTAACTGCAATGCGAATTCTATCATTTCTTTAAAAGAATTTTGTCTGTCATCTGCTGATAGAGCCTCCTTTTTAAGAATATGATCCGATACCGTTAAAATAGCCAAAGCCTTTTTTCTATATTTAGCAGCTATAGAATACAACGCAGCTGTTTCCATGTCAACTGCCAAAACGCCGTAGGTTTTCCAATTTAAAAAAGGATCGCCTAAATGGCTTTCAGTATAGAAAAAATCAGATGTCAATACTGACCCTGTATGAGCTTTTATCTTATTTTGCTCTGCAATATCATAGGCCTTTTTTAATAATTCAAAATTCGCCGTCGGAGCAAAATCATTGCCATTAAATTTAAATTTATTCATCCCGGAATCTGTGCACGCACTCATGGCTAAAACAATATCCATCATATTTACATCATCCTGGATAGAACCACAAGACCCCACTCTTACCAGTGTTTCTACACCATACTCTTCAATTAATTCTGTAATATAAATAGAAATTGATGGCATCCCCATACCTGTTCCCTGTACACTAATTCTCTTACCATTATAAAAACCGGTATATCCTAACATTCCTCTAACCTCATTATAGCATACTACGTCTGTTAAAAACGTTTCCGCTATCAGCTTCGCTCTTTTTGGATCACCAGGAAGTAAAACGAAATCTGCTATATCACCCTTTTTTGCGTTATTATGTGCACTCATATTATTATTTTTTAGATTTATAAACTATATTTCTCTCCTCTAATTTACTTGATTTAGATACTATTTCAAGCATAATTCTATAACGGATTTTAATGAAAATCAAAGTGATATGAATAAAAACTAATTTGGAGTTGCTCTTGCTTTCACTTCATAAATCCCTGACAACACCTTAATAGAGGTCCCATAAAACAAAAAACCTCCAAAATCAAATGATTTTGAAGGTGTCTTAAAAAGTGGTGGGCGATGAGGGGTTCGAACCCCCGACCCCCTCGGTGTAAACGAGGTGCTCTGAACCAGCTGAGCTAATCGCCCTATTTTATTAGGTTGCTATCATTTCGTGATTGCGAGTGCAAATATACGGCTAGATTTTGTATTTGCAAGCATTTTACGAAAAAAAAACAACTAATTTTAACTCAATACACCTACTCGCTTCATAGTCAATACCTTTTATAAACTATTTTTTATTCGTTCTGTTATTTCGCCAATTGCTCCTAGGCCATCAAAAGTCAAAACTTTAATTTTAGACTTCATATATTCGATTGCAGGCCGGGTCAAAGTTTCAAAAACTTTAATTCTCTTCAGATGAATTTCAACATCTTTATCGTCTTTTCGATTAGACGTTTCGGCTCTTTTTTGTGCTCTTTTTAAAAGTTCTTCTTTTGGAACTTCTATATTAATTACCTTATCTATTTCCATATTCTTGGATGCAACAAGTTCCATCAAATCGTTAACCTGAGGTTCAGTTCTCGGATAACCATCCAAAATAATCCCTTTAGCTGAACTGTTTTCATCCAGAATTTTACTAAAAAGATCTTTCATAATGGAATCAGGCACTAAGTCTCCTTTTTCCTCATATTGAGACATTATTTTTCCGATCTCTGTTTTATTCTGTTTTTCCAGACGACATCGGTCTCCAGTTGAAATATGTTTAAACTTAAGTTCTTCTTTTAAAATTTCACATTGAGTACCTTTTCCTGAATACGGAGGCCCCATTATTACTAATATTTCCATTTATGTGGTGTTTTTATTTTTCTTTATTGTCTTCAAAAAAATCCAAACATTGTTTCGACTTTGCAAGACATCACAAATTTACAAGAAATGCAAATTATTTCATAGACATAAAATGACAACTTAAATTACTTTAGAGATCTTCCTGATAAATAAATCTTTTTTTTATTTAGATAATAATTACATCCTGGTACTTGGTGATTCATTTGGAGAAACCATTACTTTTGATGAGATTCCAATTAAACAAAGCAATTAAATCACAACTTAAATTAATTAATAAAAAAAATGGAAACCAAAATAATAAATAATCTTATAAATGCTTTTGAAGCCAAACTGGACATTTTGAATGTTTTTATGAATATGGGTGCAAGCACTGATGAAATAGAAAATTTGCAAAATACCATAAAACAAAAACTACCGGGATCATATATTCAATTATTAAAAAAATATAATGGGGAAAAACGTATCCTAGGATTTATGGCTGGGTTTGGATATTCAAGCATTGAAGATGTTATAAGAGATTGGGCTTTTTTTAAAAATGCATCAGAAACACAGCCAGCAGGAATCAATCAACTTAAAAAGATAAAAAACACTCTATATTCCCCTAAAAGAATTCCTTTTGCTCATGATGGCTCCGGAAATTTTATCTGCATAGATTATGATCCAAATTTTGATGGAATCTCGGGGCAAATACTGTATTTGCCAGCAGGAGATCCCGAGCCAATTTCTGTCATTGCAGATAATTTTGATAATTTTTTAACCCTCATTATTGAAAAAATTGAATCTGAAGAATTAGAGTTAATCGACGAGAGAGAAGATTGGGACGAGGAAGACTGGGATAAAGCTGAGATCAACTTTTGCAAAACGTGGAAAGACGACTGGACTGATATAGCAGAAGAGTATAATTCAAAACTTTGATTTTTATTGAATTTTCAAAACTTTCCAATTTCACTTTTCTGTTTATGCAATACCTTAAAACTAACCGTAAGAAACCATAAGACAATTAAAAACAAAGTTCGTAAAACTGATAATCCATAAATCTCTATGAACTTTGTTTTTTTTTTAGATTAGTAATAAAAAAACAATAGTACTCTTTGTGGTTCAAATCTGCTTTTCCAGGATTAATCCCAAAAAGCTATAAAATAAAAAACCTCCAAAATCAATTGACTCTGAAGGTGTAGTTATTGGTGGGCGATGAGGGGTTCGAACCCCCGACCCCCTCGGTGTAAACGAGGTGCTCTGAACCAGCTGAGCTAATCGCCCTATTTTACTAGGTTGCTATCGTTGTTGATTGCGAGTGCAAACTTACGACTAGATTTTGTATTTACAAGCTTATTTTGAAGAAAAATTACATCATTTTGCGAAATAATTTTTAGTAATCTATTTATCAATCTTTTAAAACAGAAATAATTTTCATCATTTTTTGCCATTTAGTTAAAAAACGAAATCTCAAAGCCTAATTTCGAATATTCTTTTGTATTCACTGGCTATAATCATACATTTGCATACCTTAATAGTATACTCAAATGCCTAGATATCAAGAAAACGATTTACCTAAAGCTAAATTAGACTCTAATTCACTTCAAAAAGCACTACGAATTTTTAAATACGGTAAAAATCACAAATGGAAATTCTTTCTGGGATTGATTTTTCTCTTATTAACCAGTGCCACCGCCCTTGCCTTTCCGAAATTAATGGGTATGCTCGTGGATTGCGTTACCAATAAAAATCTCAACAGAGCCAATGAAATCGCAGTTGGACTTATGGTAATCCTTACACTGCAAGCTATTTTCTCTTTTTTCAGAATTTCGCTTTTTGTAAATTTTACCGAAAATTCACTTTCAAACATCCGCTTTGCTTTGTATGAAAACTTAGTAAAACTACCGATGTCATTTTATTCTCAAAAACGTGTTGGAGAGCTAAACAGCCGAATCAGTGCTGATATTTCACAACTACAGGATACTTTCACTACGACCATTGCTGAGTTTTTACGTCAGTTGATCCTAATTATTGGCGGATTTGTTATTTTAGGTAACATCAGCCCAAAGTTAACTTTAATGATGTTGGCCATTGTACCTGTTGTTGCTGTAGCGGCAGTTGTTTTTGGAAGATTTATTCGTAAATACGGAAAGAAAACGCAGGATAAAGTAGCCGAAAGCCAGGTAATTGTAGAAGAAACGCTGCAAGGAATAAGCAATGTAAAGGCTTTTGCGAACGAATGGTACGAAATTCAGCGTTATAAAAACAAAATCAAAGAAATTGTAAAAATCGCTATTAAAGGCGGTCAATACAGAGGTTACTTCGCTTCTTTTATCATTCTTTGTCTTTTTGGCTGCGTGGTTGCTGTGGTTTGGTACGGAATCACCTTAACGATTAAAGGTGAAGTGGAAGGCGTAGGAGATTTAATTTCTTTTGTACTTTACACCACATTTATCGGTGCTTCTTTTGGCGGAATTGCTGAAATGTATGCGCAAATCCAAAAAGCAGTTGGCGCAACGGAACGTGTTTTCGAATTATTGGAAGAAACTCCGGAGGATATCAATGCCAAAACAAGAACTACCCCAATTGAAAAAATCAAAGGAAATCTTTCCTTCAAAAATGTTGCTTTCAGTTATCCTTCCAGAAAAGAAGTTGAGGTGTTAAAAGATGTAAATTTCACTGCCGAATTTGGTCAGAAAATTGCGATTGTCGGGCCTAGTGGTGCCGGAAAATCAACTATCTCCTCGCTCCTTTTACGCTTTTACGACAGAACATCAGGTGATATTATCGTTGATGGAAAAAGTATCTATGACTACGATTTAGAAGAGCTTCGCGGAAATATGAGTATCGTTCCTCAGGATGTTATTCTGTTTGGCGGAACTATTAGAGAAAACATTGCTTACGGAAAACCGGATGCTACCAATGAAGAAATTATAGCCGCAGCGAAACAAGCCAATGCTTTTAACTTTGTGGAAGGTTTCCCTGAAAAATTTGAAACCCTGGTAGGAGAACGTGGTGTAAAATTATCGGGCGGACAGCGTCAGCGTATTGCAATCGCAAGAGCATTGCTTAAAAACCCAAGTATTTTAATATTAGATGAAGCAACATCCTCTTTAGATAGTGAGAGTGAAAAACTGGTTCAGGAAGCATTGGAAGTTTTAATGGAAGGAAGAACGAGTATCATCATCGCACACCGACTTTCGACTATTAGAAATGCCGATAAAATTCTGGTTTTAGATCATGGAAGAATTACCGAAGAAGGTACACATCAGGAATTGATCAATCTGGAGAACGGAACTTATAAAAACTTAAGCAACCTTCAATTCAGTAACTCCTAATCAGAATGTAAGCAGTATTAACTAACCTTAAACCATAGAAATGCCACATTTAAGAATCGTTTTAATTTTATTATTTATTGTTTTAAACACTATCAATGTTCTTGCACAGGAAAAACCTTTTAATGTGGTTAATATTTCCAAAGACGGATCACAATACATCAAATTTGGAATGAACCTTCAGGTTTGGGGAAGATATGCCGAATTGAACGAAGGAAGTAAAATTGGCACAAATGAAGTTAGTGATGCCTACGATATCGTCATCAGACGTTTGCGTTTACAAGCAATGGGAATGCTGACGGAGAATATTTTCTTTCATCTTCAGCTGGGACAGAACAATATTAATTTCACACAAAACAACGGACCTTCAAATGCACCGCTTTCAGTTATGGATGCTTTAGGAGAATACCATTTTAGTAAAAAACTTCATATTGGCGGTGGATTGACAGCTTGGGGAGCCGGAACAACACGTTATTCTGCAAATAGCTCTTCCTCGCATCTTACTCTGGATACGCCAATGTACCAGCAGTTTACTAATATTTCATCGACATTCGGAAACCGAAATCTTAGTATTTATGCTAAAGGTGATCTGGGCAAATTTAATTATCGTGCCGCTATTACCAATCCATACCGAAATACAACTGACAATCTGGGAATCAATTCTTCGATCAGCACACAAACACCAAGAGCACAGTATGCGGGAATCTTAACCTACTCTTTCTTCGATAAAGAGTCACTTGAAGATGCCTACCACAAAGGAACCTATTTAGGAACAAAGAAAATCCTTAATATCGCACTAGGTTATATGACTCAAGCCAAAGCCATGTGGCACTTAACTCCCGATGCAACTATTGCATACGACGATATGAAAATACTGGGTTTTGATGTTTTTTACGACAGTCCGATTAACAGTAAAGGTGCTGCTATAACTGCTTACGCGGCTTTCAACAATAATAATTACGGAAAAAATTACATCCAGTCTGTTAACACACCCAATCCTGCTATAGGAGACAATTCTCTGATAAACGGCTCAGGTGCCGGATTTATTGGCGTAGGAACCGGAAATATATATTACGCCCAGTTAGGATACCTTTTTGGAAAATCAGATAACGAATCCAAAAAAGGCCGTTTCCAGCCCTATGCTGCCACACAAATTGCAGACTTAGAAGCATTAGACACTCCAATGGCTATGTATGAATTAGGTGTAAACTATTACACTACGGGCACTTTGGGACCAAAATTCAGTTTAAACTATCAAAACAGAGCGGTTTACGACAAAAACCTTACAGGCGCTTACAAACAAAGTGACCGATTAGGAATGGTCGTTTTACAATGCCAGGTTTCATTTTAATTCAATACCCAAATCTGATAGGTTTTTTAAACCCATCAGATTTTAATAGAAGATAAAATCAATAAAAAATCACACAC
>NZ_AMYW01000034.1:0-49151 GCF_000335775.1 Flavobacterium sp. WG21 | reverse complement strand
GGATTTTAAATGATTTAGGAAATGGAGTTAATAGTAATTTACTTTTTAATGTAAGTAGCTATCACGAACAAGGAAAATCATTTATAGATTTATTTAATAAAATATGGAGTGAAGCTAAAATTTCTAGTCTATATTAAGATGAAAATAGCTGAAAAATTTTTAATTTCATTTTTTTTACTATTTCTTAATCAATCATTTGCTAGTGATTCATTAAGATTAGATATAAAAATAAATAAAGTTTCAGATAGTAAAATTCAATGTAACTTTATCTATCATTTTGATTTAAACAAAAAAGACATTGATATTTATTTAGTGAGTCTTCCATTTAATCAAAATCCAGATTTAAAAACTTCATATATTTCAGAAAATGCCGAATTATTAGTTACTTATGGATTTAATTCGAAAGGAAAAGGGGTTATTAATATTAATTCATTTAAGCAGAAAGTTAAATTTACTATCGAATTTACTAATGTAGAAATAAATCTAAAGTCTTCAACAAGTGACGACAACGGTTTGGTTGCGAATTTAGATTTTTCTGACACTTCATCGTTTATCAATGTCAAAAATATCAAAATATTAACTTTTAATGATATATACATAAAAAATACTGTTTTGATTAACTCATCTCCTAAATTTAAATTAGTTGATGATAGTAATTACCAATTATACTCAGCACAAAAATTAGATAATGTATTTTTTATTGTACCGGAACCTAAAGAATCATATTTAAGTACTTTTTTTATATTAATGACAATCTCAATAATAATTGGATTAATTAGTTCCGTAAAATTACTAAATGGAAAAACTCAATATATTTTAGGCTTAGTTGGTGGAGCTATTTTATTCATATCGTTATTCGTTGTTGTTTTTACAAAAATGATTCCTGAAGATTTCACAAAAGACGTAGACATGATTAGTTTAATAGGAGGCGCAATTGGGTTAAGTTTAGGTTTCATTTTAAATTCAGCTTATAACTTAATTGTAATTAGAACTATAGATCGTCAACAAAGTTAAACTTAGATAATTGATTATTATTTCTACAATAGTATAGTATCTCAAGCTCCCCGCAAGCGCGAACGTCCCGCTCGTGAACACAAAGAAAGCATATTTTAAGTGGAATCGGGTACGAGCGGGACGTTCGCGCTAGCAGGGAGATTTATACCTAAAAGTATGATAATCACAGATTACAATTTTATCTTATCTTTATCAATTTTTAAAATTTAGCAAGAAAAAATACATACATTTGAAAGTAAGAAAAAGAAAAAAACTTTTATCTGTCCAAACTTAGTCCATTTATAAATAAATTTCTCTTCTACTTTAAAAACTGTAACATATTTCAAATAAAAACATGATAATAAAAAACTTAAAAAATACTATCTTTTTTTTATTATGACAACAGCATTCTCTCAAAATGACTCTGATATGATTACCACACATATAATTTCAAGAACAAATCAAATTAAATATAATGCTTCAGTTGGAACCAGCTTCATTTTCGACTATAAAAACAAACAATACTTTATAACTGCGAAGCATGTTGTGAACAATCTAAAAAACAATGATTTTGTTGAATTATTTTATAATAAACAATGGAACAAATATCTTATAAAGCTAGTTGGTCATTCCGCTAATTCCGACATTACGGTATTTTCAATTCCAGATTTTTTAGACAAGTCTGATGGAATCAAAGCTAATTCAAATGAAATGGTATATAGCCAAGAAACTTTTTTTCTAGGATATCCTTATGGAATGCAAAATATTATATCCAATTTTAATTCAGAATTTCCAGTTCCATTTGTAAAAAAGGGAATCCTCTCGAATATATTTATTGAAAAAAACTTTAAAATTTTATTCCTTGACGGAATTAATAACCCCGGATTCTCAGGCGGACCAATTATCTACTACAATAAAAAAAACAATGAATTTTTTCTAGGAGGAATAATATCAGGATATAAACCAGAAATACAAAATGCCACACAGAAAAACATGGAAATTGACATACAATATTCAACTAATACAGGAATAATAATTGGATATGGAATCGAAGAAGCATTAAAATTAATTGAATCAAACCCTATTGGAACGAAAATATAAATTTTGTTAAAACAATTATTTTTCAACCGTGAATAAAAAAAATCTTCTAGCTAACGCTAGCATCTCACTCTATGGACGAGATGAGAAGCTGATTTTAAGTGAATTCGGAACGAGTTAAACACTCACGCTATCTATAACGGTAGTAAATTTACACTCAAATACGAAACTTACATATTACCATTATCCGCAAAAGAGTAATATCCATCTGAAGTAATAATCAAATGATCTACTACTTCTATATCCAGAATTGCGCCCGCATCTTTGACTTTTTTAGTGATCAGTTTATCGGCGGTAGAAGGAAGTGCTTTTCCCGACGGATGATTGTGTAACATGATAATAGCGGTTGCTTTTGCTTTGAGTGCTGCCGTAAACAACAATCTAAGATCAACAGTAGTTGCTGTTATGCCTCCTGTAGACATTTCATAAATTCCAAGTACCCGATTTGCCTTGTTGAGCAAAAGGATTTTAAACTGCTCTAAAAACTCTATTTTGTCCGGATTCCAGGATTGCAAAGCCAGCTTGTAAGTTGCTTTGGACGAAGTAATCTGAGGTCGTTCTGATACTTTTACTTTGGTTTTGTAAATCAGTTCAATTTCTGATGCGATTCTCCAATCTTGCTTTCCTTTCTTCACTTTCATACTAATAAAGATTTACGTTTAATTTCAAACTTTGAGATAAAATCCAAAGCAGGTAATTCAAGCTTTTTAAATAAACTAGAAAAAAACCGTAATCAAATATAGCAAAAAAAACTGTTGTGGTATTATAATGCCACATTTTTATCATTTGTAATATCCAAATTGCTAAAAAATGTTTGGTTATGATAAATGCAGATATAAAAGATAACTTTCTACTACTTTTTGGTAAAAACTTAGAGACTTACAGAAAGAAAAAGAAGTTAAGCTATAGAGAACTTTCACAAAATTGCGATCTTGATCACAGCTATATTAGTAAAATTGAAAAGGGAGAGGTAAATGTGACTTTAGAAACGTTACTTGAGCTAATGAAAGGATTGAATGTTAGTGCAAAAGATCTATTTGACTTTGATTTCGATATTAATAAACTTAATCTTTAAGGCTAACATGAGTATCTCATTCATGAAAACAAAAAAATCAAATCCAACCAGAACTTTCCTAAACAAAATAACTAGAATTTATATTTGACCAGAAATTTCATTCCCGAATTAACCTTTTACATGAACCTTAAAATAATTATTGCTTTCTGTCTGCTTGTTTTGGCAATTTTAAATTACAAAAGAATCTTGTCTTTTATAGATTTTATCAAAGAAAAAAGAGCAATCGAATTTAAGAAAAGAACTAATCTGAATCTTAACACCTTAACAAGAATATCTGCTTATCCAGTCATGTTTCTTTATGGTTTAGAATATTTTTTCCTAAACCGTCCTGTTTTTTACTTTGACGAAAACTATTTCTACAAGGTGACACGAAAAGATCCTGTCGTACAACACAAACTATCGGCTGTAATTGAAGTTAGAAAAACAAATGTCATGATTAACAATAGAAGAGTCTGGAAAGTAATCATAGACGAATTGGGACAACAAACAGGATACAGAATGAGAAGTAATTTTGGAAATTTTGACCTTTTTCTGGAAAAAATAAAAGAAAATCCCAATGCGATTGTGGACGATAAATACATTTGGGGAATTTTTGAATAGTAATTTCGGCTAAAGCCATTCTATCCTATTCTAACTTGTTCCTCCGGCTAAAGCAGGAGGCCATTCTAAAAAATCACGGGCATCCCTACCCTATGTAGACCTTCCTAAAATTACCTCACCTCTCTTGAAGATTAAAAATCCTCACTTATGATTATTTTTATATCTTTAAAAATTCTAAATACAGCCACCTGTTTAGAGCATTAATTTCTATTAACACCCTATTTTTATGAAAAAAACATTACTTGTATTCCTTTTAGCCGGATCCTTAATTTCATCTGCTCAGGAATCAAAACCAAAAGCTCCCCAAGCCCCTGCAAAAGAAGAAAATTCGCCTTCTAATCTTACTTTCAATCCGGATGCTAGTGTTATCACCAATCACTCCGTTACCATAAAAGGACAAAAAGTTCCTTATAAAGCCACAACGGGTACGATGCCGGTTTGGGACGAAGACGGAAAAGCAATTGCTGGATTGTTCTACACCTATTATGAACGTTCTGATGTAAAAGATCAGGCTTCGCGTCCGTTAGTCATTTCCTTTAACGGTGGTCCGGGTTCTGCTTCGGTTTGGATGCAGATTGCTTACACAGGACCGAGTCTCTTAAACATTGATGATGAAGGATATCCTGTACAGCCTTACGGAATAAAAGAAAATCCGTATTCTATTCTGGATGTTGCCGATATCGTCTTTGTAAACCCTGTCAATACGGCTTATTCCAGACCTACCAGCAAAGACATTCCTACTACAAAATTCTTTGGCGTAAATGCCGACATTAAATACCTTGCCGATTGGATCAATGGTTTTGTAACCCGTACCAATCGCTGGGCTTCCCCTAAATACCTAATTGGTGAAAGTTATGGTACTACCCGTGTTTCGGGATTGGCGCTTCAATTGCAAAACAGCCAATGGATGTATCTTAACGGAGTGATTTTGGTTTCTCCAACTGAATTAGGAATAACACGCGGCGTAGTTTCTGATGCTGCTCTTAAATTGCCTTATTTTGCAGCTACTGCCTGGTATCACAAAATGCTTCCGCCTGATCTTCAAAACAAAGATTTAACGGATATGTTACCCGAAGTGGAAGATTTTACCGTAAACGAACTTCTTCCTGCATTGACCAAAGGAGGATCTCTGGACGAACAAAAAAGAAAAGAAATTGGTGCTAAAATAGCGCGTTATTCCGGTATTCCGGAGAAAGTGATCCAGCAAAACAATTTAGACCTTCCTTATGACTATTTTTGGAAAGAGTTATTGAGAGATAAGGGTTATACGGTAGGAAGACTTGATTCGAGATACAAAGGAATTGACCGCAAAGACTCAGGAGAAAGCCCAGATTTTAATGCCGAACTTACTTCCTGGCTGCACTCGTTTACGCCTGCCATCAATATGTACCTGCGCAACAATCTGAACTATAAAACAGATTTTAAATACAATATGTTTGGTTCTGTACATCCTTGGGACAGATCTAACGATAAAACTGGCGAAAACCTGAGACAGGCTATGGCTCAAAACCCCTATTTACATGTCATGGTACAATCCGGATATTATGATGGTGCCTGCGATTACTTTAATTCAAAATACGATTTATGGCAAATGGATCCGAGTGGAAAACTAACGGATAGAATGTCATGGAAAGGTTACAGAAGCGGTCACATGATGTACCTGAGAAAAGCCGATCTGGAAGCTGCCAACGAAGACATCAGAACTTTCATTAAGCAATCCTTGCCTAAAGCCGGACAACCTGCAAAATACTAAATCGAACCTCTTGGGTTTAATGAACAAAAATTGATTTAACACATAGAAATAAAATTTCTCTCGCAGATTTAGCAGACTACTTAGATTATTTTATAATGGTCTTAGAAAACAGTTAAATCTGCGTGAAAAAATTACAACTACAATAATTCATGATTACAAAAGCTTCCTTACAGGACATTCCGGCGTTAACCGTTTTAATCAATTCGGCCTACAGAGGTGAAACCTCCAAAAAAGGCTGGACAACCGAAGCCAATTATTGGAAGGAAAAAGAACTGACGAGCAAGAAATGACCGAAATTTTTCTGGATCCTAAAAATACCATTCTAAAATACACCGAAAAGGACCACATTATAGGTTCGGTTTTACTGGTCGAAAAAGGACACCAATTGTATTTAGGAATGTTAACCGTTTCACCGGAATTACAAAACAGTGGTATCGGGAAAAAGATGCTGGCCGAAGCTGAAAATCATGCAAAAGCTTTGGGACTATCCAGTATTATTATGACAGTGATCTCGGTTCGGGAAGAACTTATTGCGTGGTACAAACGTCACGGCTACGTTGATACTGGCGAGAGAGAAGCCTTTCCGGTAAGTGAGATTCACGTTACTATTTCTGAAGAACCTCTGGAGTTTATTTACTTAGAGAAGGTTATTTAGTTTTAGTTCTTTGATGTTTCATGTTTCATGTTTCATGTTTTACCGCAAAGTTCGCTAAGAATTACGCAAAGGCTCGCAAAGGTTTCTTTTTAATCTCGCAAAGTCGCTAAGATGCAAAGTTTTAGTTTTTACTTTCTTTGATTTTGCGAAATTATTTTTTAAGATGATAAAAAACTTAGCAACTCAGCACCTAAGGACCTTAGTACCTCAGAAAAGCCTTTGAACCTTTATCACTTTGCCTCTCTGAACCTCCAATAATAAAAAAATGATCCTACACCTTTTACCCAAAGAAAATTGTAAACCCGCAGTTTGGAGCGGTGGATTGACTTATGAATATATGATCTATCCAAAAACAGCAAACTACGCCGATAGAGATTTCGCATTCAGAATAAGCAGTGCTACCATAGAGCAGGAACCATCGGTATTTACTCAATTTAAAGGTTATCACCGATATCTGGTTATGCTTGATAACGGCCTGAATATCGAGATAAACCAAGAGAAAAAGGTATATGGTCAATATGAAATCATGGAATTTAACTCCAATGATGTCATAACTTCTTATACAAAAGGTATGGATTTTAACTGGATGGTTTCTGAAAAAATATCCCACCATCAACTGAAAGTAACGAATTCTAATCAAAATTGTAATGCTCAAATTGTACTCTTATTTTCTTTCGATGCAGCCGTTATTCAAATTAATGAGAAACCATACGATTTAAAACCTTATGATTTAATCGTCATTGAAAATCCGGAAAAGACAGATATGACACTTCGCTTTTCTAATAAATGTCTTTTTGGAGTATTGGATTTTTAATTCCGAAATGAATTTAACCGCAACGTTAGCGAAGAGTTAGGCAAAGATTCGCAAAGTTTTTTTGGCAGGTATAGTGTATGCTCGCAAAGACGCGAAGATGCAAAGTTTATGCTTCTTTGTTCTTGCCTCTATTTTTCAAAGTCACACTACTAAAAAACTCAGCCCCTTAGCCTCTTAGAATCTTAATATCCTATCACCAACTGAAAATAACAGCTGCTAGTCAAAATTGTAATGCTCAAATCGTACTTTTATTTTCTTTAGATACAACCGTTATTCAGATTAATGAGAAGCCGTACGATCTAAAACCTTATAATTTATCAGTGATTGAAAATCCGGAATGAATTTAACCGCAACGTTCGCGAAGGGTTACGCAAAGATTCGCAAAGTTTTTTTGGCAGGTATGACATATGCTCGCAAAGGCGCAAAGTTTAAGCTTCTTTCTTCTTGCCTCTTTCTTCTATTTATCAAAGCATACTACTAAAAAAACTCAGCCCCTTAGCCTCTTAGAACCTTAGCAGCTCCTCTTAATCTTTGACAAAAACTCGTGAGAAACTCCCAGATAAGAGGATAAATTCCGGTTATTGATTTTATTTGCTTTATGCGAATAGCGCTTTATAAACTCCAGATACCTTTGTTTAGAAGTTTTGTTCAGGAGATCTATAAGTCTTTGTTGAATGGCAATATTAGCCCTTTCAACCATTAAAATATGAAACTGAATCAGTTTTGGGACTTGCTCAAACAAAAGTGCTTTGTTTTTCTTACTGATCACCAGGATTTCACTTTCTTCTATTGCTTTGATATTATAAGTCGTAGGCTTTTGATGATAGAAGCTTTCAAGATCACAAATCCATTCATTTTCGAAAGAAAAAAAAATGACACTTTCGGTTCCGTTGTCATTTAAAATATAGGTTTTAAAAGTACCTTTCAAAATAAAGCCTTCATAAGAATTCTTTGAATCCTGAATCTGCAGAAATTCGTTTTTCTTAAGTTTAATAAACTTTACTTTTTCAACTACAAAATTCCATTCCTCATCTGTTAACGGAATCTTGCGCTCGATACTTAATCGTAGGTCTTTGTACATATGGTATTTACTTTTTATTCTTACTCAGGGGCGTAAGCAGGTGAATGAATGAAAAATAATGCAATCGATTACACAAAAATATACTTTTTTGTAATGTAACAGCTACCGAAAACACATTTAACAGTAAATTATTTTCAAAACATTGAACTTGTTCAACTTTTTTCATCCTAATTATAAGCAGATTTGCACTATTAACTATTTAACCAAACTTAATTATTATGAAATTTAAATCAACAATCTCAGTGTTTCTATTGACATTGATTTTCGGTTTTGCAGCCTGTAATACCGAAGAAATTGCTACCCCTCAAAGTAGTGAAAATGCTACTATCGAGACCTCTACAACAACTTCCGGCAATTTGACGGCAAAAATTGGAAACTGCGCCCAGGTTCCGGGATGGGCTTCTCAAAATGGAGGAACAACTGGTGGAGGTTCCTCTCCGGAAGAAGTAGTTTCGAATTATACACAGCTGAAATCGGCTATTGAAAACAGTGCGGTAAAAGTGATTAAAGTTACCGGTACCATTACGGTTACTACAAGATTATCACTTCAGGATCAAAGTGGCAAAACCATTTACGGTGCAAGCGGTGCAAAACTGGTTTCTACCAACCAAACGAAAGACGGCTCGGGTATCATCAATATCAAAAGATGCACGAATCTGATTATCAGAAATCTTATTTTTGAAGGTCCGGGTGCTTATGACACAGATGGCTGGGACAATGCTATTTTAGATGATTGTCAAAATGTATGGGTAGACCATTGTGAATTCAGAGATGGGGTTGACGGGAACTTCGATATCAAAAATAAATCAGATTTTGTTACGGTTTCGTATACAAAATTCGGTTATTTAAAAGCTCCTAAAGCCGGAGGTCCCGGAGGTTCTGACGATCACAGGTATTCTAATTTAATTGGTTCCAGTGATGGTGCAACTACCGATCGTGGAAAATTAAGAATCACTTTCGCTCGCTGCTGGTGGGCTCCGGGCTGCAAAGAAAGAATGCCAAGAGTGCGTTTTGGAAAAGTACATCTGGTAAACAACTTCTTTAACAGTACGGTAAGTAATAAATGTATTGCCGCAGGTTTTGAAGCGAGTCTAAATGTAGAAAGCAACGTTTTTGAAGGTGTAAAAACTCCTATCGATCTAATGAGCGGTTTTACTGCTGTTACAGCAACAGACAATGTTTTCACCAATACAACCGGAAATCAAGCCGGAAGTGGTACTGCTTTTACTCCACCCTATTCGATCGTAAAACTGAACAAAACTGCTGTTAAAGCTGATATCTCTGCCAATGCAGGAGCAACTTTAGGCGGCAATATCTGCGGATCGTTTTAATCAGTTACAAATAATAAATACAAGTTAGTTTTATTTTGGAACCATGGATTACAGTTTTGTAGTTCGTGGTTTTTTTGTTTCGGGTTATTTTGTTTCAGGTTATTTTGTTTCAAGTTATTTTGTTTCAAGTTTCAAGTTTCAAGTTTCAGGTTTTGATGCAAAAACTGCAATGATTTTAATCTGTTTTAAATTTTATGAAATATAAAAGTTCGCAAAGCTTTACCTAAAAACTTTGCGAACTTTGCGTAATTCTTTGTGTCCTTTGCGGTTAAAAAAAACTTTGCCACTTTGAACCTTTGAACCTCTGCAACTTTGAACCTCCTCTAAAGCACCAATTCTTCAAATAATCTCTGAATCGTCTTTTCTAAGTCCTGACATAAGCCCGGATGAGGTCTTGACGTTTGTATTGCAGAACTTCTAATGGCTGTGAGCCATCTAAAACGTTCCGGAATCTCAAATTCAGCGATTGGTCCGCCGTCTTTGGCTCCATTAACAATTTTCTCTAATGACGTTAAATTACATTCTAACTGTTCGATGTCAAAATCGGCAGAAAGGGCTTGTATTCTTTCTTTATTCAGATGAAAAAGAACTTTTATGAATTTCTTTTTTTTGCAAAACAAAATGATTCCGATATTCAGAAACTCTTCGCGCTCTACTCTTGGCACCACGCGGATTACGGCATACTCATATAAGTGATTATCTTGCATTTTGCGCCTGGTTTACAAAGATTTCTGAATGATTTAATCGGGTCTGCAAAAACTGCAAATACACATTTCGCAAGGTTTCCGGTTCTTCCTCGGTATCTTCCCATTGCAGCCATTCCAGTGGAATTGTATTTACAATCTCTTCTAATATTTCGTGCGCTAAAAGTGCTTTAAATTCAGCATCCACTTCCTTTAAAAGCGAAGCTTGCGGCAGTAAGACATGGTCTTTAATTAATGCAAACGGACTTTTGGCATGCTGTTCCCAATTGTTCCAGGAATGATGAAAATACAAGCACGCTCCGTGATCAATCAGCCATAGTTCTTTATGCCAAATTAGCATATTTGTATTTTTGAAAGTACGGTCGACATTAGTGATATAAGCATCCAGCCAAACAATTTGTGAAGCCAGCTTAGCATCAACGGTGGTCACAACAGGATCGAATGTAATGGCTCCCGATAAAAAATGGAGTGCCAGATTTAATCCCTGACTTCCCTGCAGTAAATCCTGAATTTCTTCATCAGCTTCGGTTCTTCCAAACGCTTCGTCAAGATTGGCGAAAACTAATTCCGGAAGCTGCAATTTTAAGGCTTTTGCGATTTGTCCACCCACCAATTCGGCAATCAAAGCTTTTACACCGTGACCGGCTCCTCTAAATTTTAAGACGTATTTAAAATCGTCATCGGCTTCTGCCAAAGCAGGTAAAGAACCTCCCTCGCGCAATGGCGTTATATAACGCATGACGTTTACTGTTCTGAGATCGAAGTTGTTTTTCATGAATACAAACTTAGTAATTTAGATTTTTAGATTGTTGGATTTTTAGAATATTAGATTTGCTTGGACTGCTTAGACTTTTTTTACCGCAAAGTTCGCGAGGGTTTTGTCTTTAAGATTTTTATAAAGCGTAAAGGTTCGCAAGGCTTTGTGTAAAATCTTTGCGAACCTTTGCGTAAACCTTTGCGAACTTAGCGGTTAAATTAAACCAAACTCAAAAAAGCTTTTCCCAAATACTTAATAATAGTAGAAGCCGTAAAAGATTCATAACCTGTTTTTGGTAACGCAATATCGGCTGTGAGTCCGTGGAGGAAAACGCCTAGTTTTGCTGCGTATTTAGGTTCGTAGCCCTGAGCCAGTAAGCCTGTAATGATTCCTGTGAGGGTATCTCCGCTTCCGGCAGTGGCTAAAGCTGCATTTCCCGTGGTGTTTTCGTAAATCTCAGTCTTAATGATGATGTAGGTTGGTGCGCCTTTCATGACAATGATTACTTTGTACTTTTCTGAAAAAGCAATCGTTTTTTGAATTTTTTCCGATTCTGAATTCCACTTACCTATTAAACGCTCAAGTTCTTTCGGATGTGGGGTCAGAATAGTATTTTCAGGAACTAATTCGAGCCAGGTTAAATTTTCTGCCAAAATATTCAGAGCATCAGCATCCAATACTAAAACAGATTTGTTCACTCTTAAAAACTCAAAAAGCGCTTTTTGAGTACCCAGTTCCACTCCTATTCCGGGTCCAATTCCGATGGCCTGTGGTACTAACGGAAGATGAATGCTAGTCAGGAAATTAGTGTTTTCATCAGTTATTACCATCACTTCCGGAATCGAGATCTGCAGAATTTGATAACCGCATTTGGGTACAAAAACCGTTACTAGTCCGCAACCCGATTTTAAACAGGATTTTGATGCTAAAACTGCCGCTCCTACTTTTCCGTAACTTCCGGCAATGATAACGGCATGCCCCTGAAGTCCCTTATGAGTTATAGGATTTACCGGTTTGAGAAATTTTAAAACCTCTTCTCTTGTAATTAGAAATGGATCTTTCATCAGACAGATTTAATTACTTAAAGTTACATAAAAAATAAAGATGTAGGCACTCCGTAAGATCCTAAAGTCAGATTCTGTTATCACTAGTATGTTCTTTCATTCCTTAGAAAACCAAAACACCAAAAAACTATTGAAACTGCGGGATATTGCTTCGTATGCATAAATCGGGCAAGAATATTGCGAATTTTAATAATTTAGTATATAAATCTTCGATATTTTTTAAATAAATTTGCGACACAATTTTATAAAACAACACAATGAAAAATACTGCGCTTACGCACATACATGAGAGTTTGGGAGCGAAAATGCTACCTTTTGCCGGATACAATATGCCTATTACCTATGAGGGCGTAAATGCTGAACACGAAACAGTTCGCAACAGTGTGGGCGTTTTTGACGTTTCGCATATGGGAGAATTTTTGTTGACAGGTCCAAATGCTTTGGCTTTGATTCAAAAAGTAACTTCAAATGATGCTTCGACTTTAACGATCGGAAGAGCACAATATTCTTGTCTGCCAAACAACGAAGGTGGAATTGTAGATGATTTGATTGTATATAAAATGAAAGAAGAAGAGTATTTACTGGTTGTAAATGCTTCAAATATCGAAAAAGACTGGAACTGGATTTCTTCACACAATGATTTGGGTGTTGAAATGAAAAACATTTCTGATGATTATTCTTTATTGGCCATTCAGGGACCAAAAGCGGTTGAAGCTATGCAGTCTTTATCTTCTATCGACTTAGGAGCTATTACGTATTATCATTTTGAGGTGGCTGATTTTGCAGGATTCAACGATGTAATTATTTCTGCGACTGGTTATACCGGTTCTGGCGGATTTGAAATTTACTGTAAAAATGCCGATGCTGAAGCTATCTGGAATAAAGTTTTCGAAGCAGGTGCTGCTTTCGGAATTAAACCTATCGGATTAGCTGCTCGTGATACATTACGTCTTGAAATGGGATTCTGTTTGTACGGAAATGATATTAACGATGCTACTTCACCTTTAGAGGCAGGATTAGGCTGGATCACTAAGTTTACTAAAGATTTTACCAATTCTGAAAATCTGAAAAAACAAAAAGAAGAAGGTGTTACCCGTAAATTAATTGCTTTCGAAATGCAGGAGCGTGCGGTACCAAGACATGACTACGAGATTGTAGATGCTTCAGGTGCTGTGATTGGTGTAGTAACTTCGGGAACTATGTCTCCTTCTATGAACAAAGGTATTGGATTAGGATATGTTACGGTAAATAATAGTGCCGTTGACAGCGATATCTTTATCAGAATCAGAAAAAATGATGTAGCTGCAAAAGTGGTTAAATTACCTTTTTATAAGAAATAATATTTTATCCTAAATATTCTAAAAATGCATTGCTTAACAAGTGATGCATTTTTTTTATAGTTTTTTTTCTGCCACAAATTCACAAATGATTGTAAAAAAAAAGGCTGCCAAATTCGCGAATTCGTGGCGAAAACTTCGCAGAATAAAATTTATCTGAATGTAAGAATTTTTAGAAAAGTATATCCTTTTATGAAAAAATAAACGTAATTTTAGTCTGAACGAAGATTTCGATTTATGAAAAAAATAGCACTGGCGTTGATTCTAACCACAAATATTCTATTTAGTCAAAGTGGCGATTCCACTTGCGAAATAGTCAACAAAATAAATGCCGTTATTCAGGAAGATCACATCCGACCAAAACCCGTTGATGATAGCTTGTCGATTTTTGTTTTTGATAATCTGATCAACGAATTAGATCCTTCCCGAAATATTTTTTTTAAAACGGAGTATGATGAAATGGCAGAGAAATACCGCAAAAACCTGGACGATTTTATTCTTAGTAATGATTGCAGTTTTTTAGCTGATATTACTTCCAAATACAAAGAAAGTCTTTTGAGAACAAAAAAGGTTCTTGAAAAAATTCAAACCGCACCTATCGATTACAGCAAAACAGATACGATCCGGTTTTATAAAAAATCATTTCCTTTTTACCTTAAAAAAGAAAACCTTGAAAAAGTATGGCTTAAAAAAATCCGCTACCAGATTTTGGATGAGATAGCCGAACTAAGTGACAATTTAGATTCAATTAAAGTCAATTTTCAATCGATAGAGTCCAAATCAAAAAAACTAATTTTATCCAATGAAATATGCCGAATCAATACGCTTTTAGAGACAAATGTCAGACAGGAAGAAAAGTTCTACAATTTCTTTTGTACCTACTTTGATCCGCATTCTGCCTATTTTAGTGACGATTCTAAAACGAGCTTTGTGGCTTCACTCTCTAAAGAACATTTATCTTTAGGGATGACTGTCAATTTAAATGAAAAGAATGAAATCATTGTAGCCGAAGTTGATCCTAATGGTCCTGCTTATCAAACTGGTCAGATCAAAAAAGGCGATCAGATCATTTCAATATCCAACCAAAAAGAAACTTTGCAGGTTTCCTGTGCTTCGCTGGAATCTATCTCCACTTTGATTTTATCGGAATCTAACAAAAGCATCACACTAACTTTAAAACGAAACTCGGGTAAAAGCTTTGACGTTTATATCGAAAAAAAGGTGATGAAAGACGAAGAGAATTCTGTTTTTAGCTTTATTGTTGGAAAGGAAAGTAAAATTGGGTACATCAAAATTCCAAGTTTCTACGCTGACTTAGAAGGCAATAGCCGAAAAGGCTGTGCTGATGATGTGGCTCGCGAAGTTATAAAACTGGAAAGAGACAATATAAAAGGACTCGTAATTGATTTGATTGACAATGGCGGCGGATCGATGGAAGAAGCAATAAAACTAGCCGGAATGTTTATTGACTATGGACCACTTTCTATAGTTGTAGATCGTAATCAGGGAAAATCGATTATCAATGATCCTTATAAAGGTTTGATTTATAAAGGTCCAATAGTCATTCTGGTCAATAGCAATACTGCCTCGGCAAGTGAATTCTTTTCCTCTATATTACAGGATTATAACCGTGCTTTATTACTAGGAAGTACTACGCTTGGAAAAGCGACCATGCAAACCATTCTTTCGCTTGACGAAACTAAAAACACTGATTTTTTAAAAATTACAATTAACAAATTTTACAGAGTTACAGGTAAAAGTCATCAATATATTGGAGTAAAACCGGATGTAATTCTTCCTGAATTCTATGAAAATGTTTATCAACGAGAAAGCAATTTTCCTACCGCCATTAAAAATGATAGTATCACACCGTCATTAAAATTTAAGCCTTATGTAAAAAGATCCCTAATCGACAAATTAGCTCAAAATAGTACAACAAGATTGGCAGACAATTACTTTTTCAATAACATAAAAGAGATCAATCAAAAAATTGATAAACTTATCAATACTCCAAAAGCCGAAATACCGATGACTATAGATGCGGTCTTCAAACAGAAAAAAGTAGTGAACTCACTTTGGACCGAAATCAATACTTTTAACGATGAAAACAACCCTCTGGATGTGTATAATTCGACAGTAAATCAGTTTCTGCTGGGTGTATACCCTAATGACAAAACAATCAACCAATACCAGATTGACAATCTAAAAACGAATCCCTATCTAAATGAAGCCGTAAATGTTATTAATGAGTTTAATGCGTGGAAATAGCTCTAGGCTATAAGCTGTAGGTATTGGACGTTAGACTTTCTACTTTACAAAAGGGAGTTCGGATAACCTTAAACCGTAAACTTTAAACTTTTTAACCTCTAAGTCCTAACTATCACTAAAAAAGAATTCAATTGATTTTGGAAAAATAAGGAATAACCGTATTTTTGCCACACAAAACTAAAAATTAGAAATGGGAAGAGCGTTCGAATTTAGAAAAGGAAGAAAAATGAAACGTTGGTCAGCAATGGCTAAAACATTTACCCGAATTGGTAAAGATATCGTTATGGCCGTTAAAGAAGGTGGTCCCAACCCGGAGGCCAATTCTAGATTAAGAGCTGTAATACAAAATGCAAAAGCCGCTAACATGCCTAAGGACAATGTCGAGCGTGCGATAAAAAATGCAAGTAATAAAGATACTGCCAACTATAAAGAGATTCTGTTTGAAGGATATGCTCCACACGGAATTGCTATTTTAATTGAAACAGCATCTGACAATAATAACAGAACGGTAGCAAACATCAGAAGCTATTTTAACAAATGTAATGGAACAATGGGAACACAAGGTTCTGTTGAGTTTATGTTTGATCATACTTGTAATTTCAGAATTACAAAAGGTGAAATTGATGCTGAAGAATTAGAGTTAGAACTAATTGATTTTGGTGCGGAGGAAGTTTTTGAAGACGAAGACGGAATTTTAATCTACGCCCCTTTTGGAAGCTTCGGAGCTTTACAAAAAGAACTGGAAAACAGAGGCTTGGAGATCTTATCTTCAGGATTTGAACGTATCCCTCAAATTACAAAAGAACTTACAGAAGCTCAAATCGCAGACGTTGAAAAACTAATCGAAAAAATCGAAGAAGATGACGACGTAATGAATGTTTATCACACCATGAAAGAAGAGTAAACACTTATATTTCAACACCATACAAAAAACTCCGGGTTTCTCCGGAGTTTTTTTTTGCCCTAATGTGGAAAGCCGTAAAGAATATTCTTAAAGATTGCTTATGTTTGGCAAAATTTTAACAAAACCAAACTTAACAAAATGACTATAAAGAAAATAAGCCTCTGTATTTTATGGCTTTCAACCTAAAACTTAATACTCCGAAAAGAAAGTATAGCACCAATAAACTTCTCCTTTCCTGTTAAAAACGATATCTGATTAAGGAATTAGAACTACTTCGGTTTGAATCCCTCATGAAATATATATTGCCTAATACCAACCAAACCTACTAAGACTTGAAAAAAACTACTCTTAAGTTATTTCCTTTTATTGCAAGTATTATTTTATTTTTAGTTAGCATAAACTGCTTTTCTAATACTTCTGATACCATTACCAATTCAAAGAAGGTTTTTATTTCTAAAAATCTTCCAAAAGACGAAATTGGGCTGTTAAACAATTCTCTTAGCTATTATCAGACTCCAAAAAGCGAATTCACAAATGACTTCTTAAAAAAGAACTTTCCGGTTTCACAAGAAACCAATAAAGATCGTGATTTGGCTATGTCTGTTTTTAAGGAAATTGCCAAAAACGATAACCTTACTGATTTATTAGAGCCGAAAAAATTATCTATGCTTCCTCTTGGTATAAAAAAGACCATTGGAGGTATACAATACATGCTTGGTATCAGCAGCGCCAAATTCACTCCTGAATATACGGAACTGACGGCTTTTGTAAAAATCGTGATCCCACAAAATGATTCACTTGGAAAACCAAAAGAATTGTTTTTTGGTGCTAACGGTATTAAGCTTTCTCATAAAGGCGGATTGGTTGGGGCAACGAATTTAGTTTTACTCGGAGATGTTCCCATTAATATAAATGGTCAAAATGCCTTACTTATTTTAAAAGGAGGTATGGAGATGTCTACAGGAGTTGTACAAAAAAAGACTTATGTAACAATTGACTGTAATGGTTTTAAGGAACTCGGAATTGCAGCGGATGTTGAATTTTCAAGAAACTTTCTCGAACCTGTCGACGATGATTATAAGCTTATCCCCGCTCCGAATCGTGTGCGAGGTTCATTTCAGACCATAGTATCCAATTGGAATGATATTCTGATTGAGATATCGCTACCCAAATTTCAGTTGACTTCTTATCAGGGCAAAGGCCCTGCTTTTGAGTTAAACAATGCTGTAATTGATTTAAGTGATATTAGAAACTCTGATAAAATCGAATGGCCGGATGCAGATTATGTAAAAGATTATTTGGTGCCTGGTAACGAAAATTTATGGAGAGGTTTTTATGTCAAATCCCTAAAAGTTGTATTACCGGAACAGTTCAATAAGAGAGACGAAAACAAGAGGGTTAAATTTGAAGCTGCCAATCTGTTAATCGACAGAATGGGGGTTTCCGGAAAATTTATAGGTGATAATGTTTTTAGCCTTAAAGAAGGAAGTGCTTCAGGATGGCAGTTTTCATTAGACCATATTGAGATGGAATTCAGGGCCAACTCATTAACAGCAGCCGCCTTCAATGGTGAAATTGTTTTACCGGTTTCTTCAGAAGAAAATACACAATGTGATCCTAAATCGAGAGGAAGATTAGCTTACAATGCCATCATCAACCCTGTCGACAACGAATACATTCTTAAAGCTGATGTAACCAACAATATTTGCTTTCAGGCTTTTAAAGCGACGGCTTCTTTAGAAAAAAACTCTTATCTGGAACTAAAGGTAAAAGGCGGGAAGTTTTTACCAAAAGCGGTTCTTTACGGAAGTTTAGCATTAAAAGGCAGCAATAAAAATACTACTGCGGCTGAACTCGCTAACTCACCTATTAAATCTTCTGAAACCACTAATGCTGATGGAGAGAAAAAGGAAGCTATTAATTTTAAAGGAATCATTTTCCAGAATTTAACCTTGCAAACTGTTGTGCCTTATCTAACGGCAGACTATTTCGGTTACAAACACATTCAGGAAAAAGATGCCGCAGTAAGTAATTTTCCTGTTACCATTAACGAAATTTCTCTCGTCGCTACAGATGTATCTGCCAGTCTGAAAGTTGATGTTGCCATTAACATCATGAAAAATCAGTTTAACGGTCAAACTAAATTTTATGTGATTGGGTCGTTCGACAGAGAAAAAGGAATTCAGAAATGGAAATACGAACGCATTAAGTTTGAGGAAATAAAAGTTGCCGCAGACTTAGGTGGTGTAAAATTTAAAGGAAGCATCGCTATAATGGATAATGATCCTGTTTATGGAAATGGTTTCAAAGGAAGTGTATCGGCCGATTTTACAGGAGGTATCAAAGTAGAAGCCAATGCTATTTTTGGATCTACTACTTTTAGATATTGGTATGTAGATGCCATGGTAGACAACTTAAATATTCCTGCCGGAGCCATTACTTTTAAAGGTTTTGGTGGTGGTGCTTATTATCAAATGAAAAAAGACGGCTTTAGTTCTTCTTTTGTAGCATCGAAATCAAATTATGTACCTGACGCAGATTCAGGATTAGGAGTTAAGGCAATGATTAAGTTTGCGGGTACTGCAACAGCAAATGCTTTTTGGGGAGGTGCCGGTTTCGAAATTGCTTTTAATAAACATGGTGGTCTTAATAGAATCAGTATTTATGGAGAAGGGCACATCATGCAGCCATTTGAAATTCCTGGGGCTGACGAACTAACAAAAGCCTTACAGACGGTTACCGAAAATGAATCGTTAATGGGTCAGATCGCAACTGAAGCACTAAAAACAAGCAATTTATCGGCCGCAGCAGAACAGCTTTATCCAAATGATGTAAAAAACAGTATGGGGATCAATGCCTTTGCTGCAATAGAATACGATTTTAGAGCCAAAACACTACACGGTACCTTCGATTTGTATATTGATACCCCGGGTGGTTTCATACAAGGTCGTGCTTCCGGTAACAGAGCGGGTTGGGCCGTTTTACACTTTGGTCCGGACAAATGGTACATCCGTGCCGGTACTCCTACGGATCGCTTGGGTATAAAACTGGCTATTGGATCTGTCGAAGTTGAAGCCGGTGGTTATTTTATGCTTGGAGATGATATTCCGGGCAGTCCTCCTCCACCCGATATTGTTGCAAAACTTTTAAGAGTTGATGTTGCTAAACTGAATTATATGCGTGACGAAAACAGCATTGCTTCAGGAAAAGGATTTGCCTTTGGTTCCGATTTTAGCATTAAAACCGGAAACTTAAGTTTCTTAATGTTCTACGCCAATTTCCAAGCTGGATTTGGATTTGATATTATGGTTAAAGATTATGGAGAAGCACAATGTAAGGGCTCAGGACAAATTGGTATAAACGGTTGGTACGCTAATGGTCAGTCGTATGCCTATATGCAAGGGGAACTTGGAATTAATATTAAACTGTTTTTTATACGAAAGAAAATATCCATTATAAAAGGTGGAGGTGCTGTTTTATTACAGGCCAAACTGCCAAATCCGGTATGGATTCGAGGCTATATGGCTGGTGAATTCAGCCTTCTTGGTGGTGCTGTAAGAGGTAGTTTCCGTTTCAAACTTGAATTTGGAGAACAGTGCGAATTCATATCTGCAAATCCGTTAGAAGGTTTAAAATCTATTGCCGATATCACTCCAGCTCAGGGAGCTAAAGATGTAGATGTCTTTACCGTACCTCAGGTTGGATTTAATATGCCTGTCGATAAAAACTTTAATATTGAAGGAGATGACGGGGTTAAAACCTATCGCCTCAAACTCGAAGAATATACCGTCAAGAAAGGCGGAGTTCCAGTCGTTGGTAACTTAAGCTGGAACAAAACAAATGATTTAGTAAGTTTTAATTCATTTGAAATATTACCTGAAAAATCAGAACTAACCTTAACGGTAAAAGTAAGTTTTCAGGAATATGCAAATGGTGCATGGAAAACCATTATGGATCAGGGTCAGGTGGCAATGGAAACAGAAACCAGAACTTTCACGACAGGTGTGGCACCAAATAACATTCCGGTAAGCAATATTGCTTATAGCTACCCTGTTTTTGATCAAAAATATGTGTATCAAAACGAGAGTAAAGAAGCGTATGTTGTGTTAAAAATTGGACAGGCATATTTGTTTGATCTGAAACCGGGACAATCACAAAAAGCAACCTATAAAACCGGAAGTAAAACGACAAATGGTACTATAGGTTACAAAGCTGATTCAAAAAAGGTAATCGTTAGTTTACCCGTTTTAGAAAACCTAAAACCATACAGTTTATCCTTAATGACACTGGAAACTACAAAAGACGCTAATGCCAACCTGAATGAAAGTTTTGACAAGCAGGATCTTGGTACCAATGCCAATGTAGAAGTTAAAAGTAATAAACTGGCAGAAACGTTAACGGGGGGTCAGGGTGTCGAATTGCTGCAATACAATTTCAATACTAGTCAATACAATACTTTTCAGGAAAAAATGACTGCTAAGAAAGCACGTAAAACACACATTGAAATTATTGAAGCCGATATTCATGCATTGCATGCCGAAAACACCGCAACTGAAGCTTTTGATGAAATCGAAATCGCCGGAACACCTCAATCAATGAACGTTCCATTGGTAAGTGTTGAGGCTGTATTAGACGACAGCTATTTTAAAAATGATATATATCCATTGATTTATCAGGGATATCCTTTAGAAGCCGATTTAACTTTAAACAGAAATACGAGCCTTTTAGGAAATCCTCCGGTTAGAGGGGTGGAAATAATCACTTCTTACCTGTCAGATTTAATAAATAATCCAAAAAGTTCTTATTTAAGAGACAGGCTGCCATATCGCTACAACCAACCTTTTTACTATAAGGACGATTTTATCAAAATTCAGTATAAAGTAGTTAATAAGTATTTGAACAGTCAGAATAGGGCTATGATCGATAAGTATAATTACATCATAACAGGAAGATTTCCAATGATAAAAGATGGCACTTACAATGTCAGATTAAATTATATACTTCCTGGTGGACAAGCTGGTACCAGTTCAATTTTTACATTCAATAAAACAAATTAGCATGAAGCTTAAATTTTTAATTCTCCTTACTTTTATAATAACCGGTACTAACTATGCGCAAGAGAAAAATGCTACGGGAGAAGCGAATCCAAACGAAATAAAATCAGAAATACAAGTTATAGCCAGAGTGCAAAAAGACAGAATTTTGTTAAGATGGGCCGTCAGCAATGCGATGGCCTGGAAAAAACTAAATACTTATGGATATACTGTAGAACGTTATACCGTTACTCGTAACAATAAAACTTTGCCAACCCCTGAAAAAGTAGTTCTAATTAATGCATTGAAACCGGAACCGCTGGAAACATGGGAAAAATTAATCGAAAAGAACGACAATGCTGCCATTGTAGCACAAGCCATTTATGGAGAAAATTTCTCCGTTACCGGTACAGATAAATTAGAAAATATCGTAAACCTGTCAGAAGAGAACGAGCAAAGGTTTACGTTTGCTCTGCTAACCGCCGACAGGGATTACGAAATTGCGAAAAAAGCAGGTCTGGGAATTGAAGATAAAACAGTTAAACCTAACGAAAAATATGCCTACAGGATAATCTCAAACGTACCTGAAAAAGAGGCTACAATTTCTTATGGTGGAATTTTCGTTGGATTAGAGGATTATCAACCTCTTCCAAAACCAATGGATTTTACGGCTCATTTTACAGACAGCAGCACCATGTTAAGCTGGAATTTTAAAATACTTTCGCATACCTATGCCAATTATTTTGTAGAACGTTCAACCGATAAAAAAACATTCGAAAGAATCACAGATAAACCTTATACTAGTTTAAATCAGGAAAACACCAGTAACAGTCAGATTTTCTATGTCGATTCTATTGCGAACAATAAACCGTACAGCTACAGAATTCAGGGAATTTCACCTTTTGGTGAATTAGGCCCCTATTCACAAGTTATAACAGGAAAAGGAACTGCGATCCTGAAATATGTTCCTCATCTTACTGTTAAAGAATTTAAAGATGAAAACACCGTTACGTTGACTTGGGAATTTCCGACAGAAGGTGATAATGAAATCACAGGATTTGAATTAAACCGATCTGATAAGGATGATGATGGCTATAAAACGGTAATAAAAAACATTCCTGCCAAGAGTCGTACGGTGACGTACAACAAACTCTTATCGACGAATTATTTTACGATTACGGCCCTTGGAAAACAAGGCAGCAACAGAACTTCATTTCCTATGCTTGTACAGCCTGTAGACTCAATACCCCCTTCTAAACCAATCGGTTTAAAAGGAGTTATAGACAGTTTAGGTGTGGTGAAATTAACATGGGATCCTAACAAAGAGAAAGATCTTCTTGGTTATCGTATTTACAGAGGAAATACCGCTGAAGAAGAACTTACACAGCTGACGGTAAGTCCTAGCGAACCCAACTCTTATCAGGACAAAGTGCTTGTTAAAAGTTTGAACAGTAAGGTTTATTACAAAGTTATTGCTGTAGATTATCATTACAATATGTCTGATTTCTCAGATGTTTTAATTATTAAAAAACCAGATGTAATCCCTCCCACCTCACCTGTTTTTACCAGCTTCAAAATCAAAGAAGGAGCTGTTTTTCTAGAATGGGTAAACAGCCAGAGTGAGGATGTGGCCGTACACCAGTTGTACCGAAAAGAAAATGATCAAAAAGACTGGACGCTGATTTTAGAAACAAAGAATAAGGAAGAAAAATTTCAGGACAAAACAGCTGTTGAAGGTAACACTTACCGTTATGCCATTTTTGCCAAAGACGAGAGTAATTTAGTTTCTAATCCTTCACCGGGATTAACTTTATTTGTTCCAAAGTATTCTGTAATGCCTGCTGTGAAAGGTTTTTTCGCTCAGCCTAATAAAACTTCCAACACTATTGATTTGTCCTGGGATTACGCGAACAATGAAGTTGATGGCTTCGAAATCTACAAAGCTTCAGATAAGGATCCGTTGCAACTGATTCAGATTGTTCCTGGAAAAACACGCTTTTTACCAGATCCTACCATTACCATTAATACGACATACCAATACGGTATCAGAGCAACATTTAAAGATGGAAGAACCTCTAAAATGGATTTTTTCACTGTAAAGTTCTAAGGACATGAAACCATTTATGACATACAAAAACATATTCCAAACCTTAAAAATAGCCTGTCTGTTTTTGACTGTTTTTGGTATGCAGTTACTCAACGGTCAGACAACGTACAAGTATAAAGTGAAGTGGGATTTAAGAAAATCACCAAGCACCAGCCGAAACGTTTACTTTTACTTAAACACTGGTGATACATATCCCTTCAACGGAACTTATGCCAATGCAAGTTCGACGGGCTCAAGCAGTTCATTTTCGTATGTTTTAAAAAATTCAGGCGCTAGTCCGATGGATGGTGTCGTAGTTTCCAATACCCCATTGCGTCTTAGTGGAGCAGTTGATAACGTATCTTCGGGATTCTTTCAGAAACATGCACCATTTATGACAGGTCCGTATTCCGGTTACTGGCAATCTAACTTTGCTTATAATTTTGATAACGTTACGGTTACACACAATACCCAGTTTGAATTCTTCTATCTGCAAACCCTTGTGGAAGCAAACAATTACAATGTTTCAAATTCAGAGCTGAAACAATGTGAAACTTTCAATTTTACGGTAGCTGTAGTTGGTGAAAGTGGCTTTATGACTTTTGCTGTTGAATATTATGATCCAAACACGGCAGGCTGGAAAGAGCTTCTTCCTTATGCCTCAAGATCGGCACAAAACATACCAATAACGTTTACATCCATCCCTAATCTGCAATTGAATCAAAACTTTCAATTGAGGGCGAGATACACCAGAACCGGAAGTGGTGGTGCAAATGATTATTCTGATATTTTAACGTACAAATTTATTCCCTGTTCTCCTAAACTCAATGGTGCACCGGTAACCGCTCAGGTTAAATGTTTTGATGAACCCACCGGCAATGTCACTTTAAATTTTTTGTCAGACATTCCAACAGGACAAAAATTACTTCTTACTTTATATCAAAACGGTGCCTATAGAAGTCACAAGTTTGCAAAAGATACAGATGTTAAGAACAGAGCTTATACCTGGGAAGGAATTGCTCCGGGTTCTTATACGATAAAGTACCAAACACAAAATGCTTCAGATCCTAATGCCACAATTGGATCAAGTCCGGTAGAAACTCCGGTTTTCAAAATAGAAAATGCAGTGGCCTTAACTTTTAAAGCAACCGCCATACAGCCTCAATGCAGTACGGATAAAGGTGGCATTGAAATTTCAGTAAGTGGCGGAACACCTCCGTACTATTATATTCTCGATAATGAGACTAAAAAAGAGCTGGTCAAAAATCCGGACATCATAGATATTACAACCGATGGTGATCATAAAGTGATTGTCCTGGACCGTTTTGACTGCATGGAAAAATAACTTTGATAAATACTATTCTATTCTAAACATTCAATAATGAATATTTTACACAAAACCACTTGCCTTCTGATTTTAGTCGCTTTTTTTGCGACTCAGCTCATTTATGGTCAAACGGGTAAAATATTAATTGAAACTCAGTTAACAAGATATGGTCCTGACCTGAAATCCAACACGTATAGTGTAAACATCACCACTAACGGATCTTCGGCTTTTGGTAAAGCCTATAACCTGAATAATAACGACGATGATGTTAAGGTTTACTATGATTTAGTACAGTATGACGAAACGAAATACCCTCTTAAAATTGTAATCAACGGTTCTTATGTTGTTAAACCAACCCAACTGGGAGGACCAGAATGCAATCAAAAAGATGAGGTGACTTTAGCTGCTCCAAAAAGTGTATCTATGGGAGCTTGTCACGGCCGAACCAACTTCCTGCTTTTAGATCTGCCGAAACCAAGTGGCTTAATTGGCAACTGTGGCAATTTTACTGTACAAAAACAGATTCAATTGTCAGGTGCCGGTTATTCATGGCAGTACAAGAAAAATACCGACACCCAATGGAAGTATTTTACCTATGGTACACAATATAACGAAAATGGGATAAACTTTAATTTCAATGATGTTCCTGATTTGAAAGATTATACAGGGAACCTGTTTGTTAAATTTGTTGTTGAATACGAAAATCTAAATACTTCTAAAATTGAAACCTATGAGTCGGATATTGCGATCTATCCGATCATACCCTGCTCTCCAAAATTAGACACTACGTCAGATCCTAATTTTACCACTTGCAGTTACAGCAATGGCGGCGTAACCTTTACTTTTAGCAGACCTCTGGAACCGGGTGAAAAATACCTTTTCAATCGCAATCCTGTAGGCAGTACATTTATTACTGATGCAACCTCAAATGATCCTGACGTAGAAAAAATTTCTGCACTTAGTTACAAGTGGAAAAATATACCCGCAGGTGTATATGAATTTAAGTACCAGACACAGTTTGGGAACAATACCCCGTCTACTTTGTCACCAGTATCGAAGTTCGAAATCAAACAAAGTACCCCCTTAACTTTTACAGCAACAGCAGTACAGCCAGTCTGTAGTGGTGGTACTAGTAGTAGTGATAAAGGTGGTATTAGCATTTCAGTAAGTGGAGGAATGCCCCCTTACTTTTACATTCTCGATAATGAGCCCAAAAAAGAGCTTACTAAAAACCCTGACATCATCGATATTACAACGGATGGAGAACATAAAGTAATAGTGGTAGACAGCTTTAATTGTATTGAAAAATAACACTATGACGAAAAAACTACTTTTATTTACTTTTTTTCTAGGAAACCTGTTTGTTCATGGACAAACGGACTATGGAATTCTTGTAATTTCTACTTTATCACCTTCTCGTGGATGGGACGGAAGTCATGCCGGTAGCTTAAGCCTCACGTTGGGGAACAAATCGATATTTAAAAGTAGCAGTACCAGCGATGAAGTTGAAATTGAATATGATTTTTTCTATGTTACAGACAACCCTTCCAAAATAGATTACAGGAGTGCAACAGCCGGAAACAAAAATGGTACCGATTGTCAGATTAAAGACTCTACTCCTTTTAATATTGCTACTTTTAGCAGAGATGCTTTTGGAGGTTGTATTGGTGATTTTGAAGTATTAAGTATGAACATACCAATTCCTGTTTATCCCGAAACCAATCAAAAATGTGTAGAAGATATTATTACCCTTAAAAATGGCTGGAATTGGCAGTATCAATTTGATGGTGCTGGTTGGGCACCATTTCCATCACAGTTTCAGGAAAAAGCGTCCATTTCATTCCAATTAAAAGATTTACCAAATTATAAAAGTACAGGCGATGTACGATTTAGAGCCGGATATCAACAACAATTTGCTAAAATCGTAACCTATAATATTATACCCTGTTCTCCAAGATTAAGCAATACGTCAGATCCGAACTATACCACTTGCAGTTACAGCAATGGCGGCGTAACCTTTACTTTTAGCAGACCTCTGGAACCGGGTGAAAAATACCTTTTCAATCGCAATCCTGTAGGCAGTACTTTTATTACTGATGCAACTTCAAATGATCCTGATGTAGAAAAAATTTCTGCACTTAGTTACAAGTGGAAAAATATACCCGCAGGTGTGTATGAATTTAAGTATCAGACACAGTTTGGAAGCAATACCCCGTCTACTTTGTCGCCAGTAACGAAGTTCGAAATCAAACAAAGTACCCCCTTAACTTTTACAGCAACAGCAGTACAGCCAGTCTGTAGTACCGACGAAAAAGGGATTCGTATAACAGCTTCCGGAGGATCAAACTCTTACTATTACCTTTTAGACGGTGAGCCATTATCGCAAAAACATGCTTTTACAAGTCCTCATACTATAAAAATAACAACAGACGGTGCTCATAAAGTGATCGTTGTAGACAGCTCTGATTGCATAGAACAATAACATTATGAAAAAAATAATATATCTTTTTTTATTCACTGTAATACTCTTATCTGGCAGTAAGACTTATTCGCAAAAACTGTACATCGTCCGTCATAGTATGGGAAGCTGTGTCAACGAATGCGCTGCATTACAGTCTTATTTCTTTATGTCCGGCAACACCTACATTGCACCAGTTGCAGAATTTGGAGATTATCATGTATTTAATGTCCCTCCAACCTATGTTGAACTAATTTCGATAGCCGATACCAGTTTTGGCTGTGCCTGGCGTGATCCTATGGCCTGTTATGAACAAAGAGCAATTAACATGAATGATTGTTTTTGGGGAATAACCAATGCCGTTTTACCCGAACCAGACGCATATACCAACTTGTTTTGTGATAAAAAAACACTTACCGCGGTAAGCTGCCCGGGACCCTATCGTTTTTCATGGGAATACAGCACTAATGGTATAAATTTCACTCCTATGAACATTACTACCACACCCAATCAAAGCTTTGAATTTGTCAAAGCCAATTATCCCGCTTTAAACAATTATACGGGAACTATAATTTTCAGGGTTTTAATTGATTCTGACCCAAATGCTCCTGATGAAAATGTTTACTCTAATGTGGCTACTTACAATATTATACCTTGTTCTCCTAAACTTTCTGCTACCTCCGACCCAAACTATACCACTTGCAGTTACAGCAATGGCAGCGTAACCTTTACTTTTAGCAGACCTCTGGAACCGGGCGAAAAATACCTTTTCAATCGCAATGCTGTAGGTAGTACTTTTATTACTGATGCAACTTCAAATGATCCTGATGTAGAAAAAATTTCTGCACTTAGTTACAAATGGAAAAATATCCCTCCGGGACAGTACCAATTTAAATTTCAAACACAGTTTGGTAACGGTACGCCTTCTACTTTGTCAGCGGTAACAAATTTCGAAATCAGACAAAATACAGCCTTAACTTTTTGGGCAACGGCAATACAACCTGAATGCAGTAACAGCCGAGGCTTCATAGAAATACATGCGGCCGGTGGAACAAGTCCGTACTTCTACATTTTAGACGATCAGACCGAAGTTGTAAACGGCCAGACAGTACCTAAAAAAGTTGGATTTTCCGGTTATCACCAAATCCCAATTACAGCAGACGGCGGGCACAAAGTAGTCGTTGTTGATGCTTCTAATTGTATTGAAAACTAACTATAAAATACTATCTAAAATGAATAGAACATTACTCTATCTGATATTATTTATGGCATCAATGACCCTGCAAGCTCAAACCGAGTACGGACTACTTATCAATACCGATTTGGAGCCTAGAACTGAACGCGAGCAAACTCAGGGATCATATGATATCTTTTTTTTGGGCAATAGTTTAAATTTATTCCCTAATGGTACGTATCAACCAATATCGCAAACTGATTTTTTCTATGCAACACCTGATCCGGTAACGAAAAGGATAGATTTTAGTTGTTTTAGTATGCATCAGGACTGCTACATTGAAAAGAATACTTTCATTGAAACAAATGGACCTCAATATGTCACTTTTTTTTCTGGATGCTTTGCTTCCTCATCAATACTTTTATTACATCTGACAAATACAAGCTCTAAAACTAGCTATTGTGTTAACGAAACAATCAATTTTGAAAATGGTTTCAATTGGCAATATAGTTATGACGGTCAAAATTGGGCTAATTTCCCCGGTGACTTTCAATCCTATCCGTCTATTTCATTCAAAATATCAGAGCTTGAGAATTATAATGGAAAAACTACAATTCATTTTAGAACTGGTTATCAGACGCATTTTACTAATATAGTTACCTACGGTATTATCGGCTGTTCGCCTGAGTTGGCAGAAAAAAAACCAACTACAACTGCTGTCGAATGTGCTAATACAGCTACCGGAAGTGCTACTCTAAAGTTTGAATCACTGCTAAAAAAAGACGATCAGTTTCTATTTAATCTGTTCCGCGTCAATCCGGTGGCACCGGATACTGGTTTTATCAAAAGTATTAAAGCATCAGAAGAAGAAACTAAAAATAAAACCTATACCTGGAATGGAATAGCGGCGGGGACATACACCATAAAATATCAGGCGCAAAGTACTGCCGATAATGGTCAACAAGTAGGATTAAGTGCTATCGTTACAGATCCTTTTACGATTGATGAAAAAGTCCCATTAACTTTTACGACTACGGCCGTACAGCCGGCTTGCAGCACAGATCTAAAAGGAATATTGATCACTGCCTCAGGGGGAACCCCTCCCTACTATTATCTTTTAGACGGAGAACCCTTGGCACAAAAACATCTTTTTACAAATCCACATACCATACCCATAACGGAAGATGGACCTCATACCATTAAAATCGTTGACAAATTCGATTGCACAGAACAATAAATTCCCGAACAACCATATTATTATGAAAAAAATCTACTTATTACTACTGCTTCTTATGAGTTTCTTGGGGCATTCTCAAGCTCCGGACCCTCAACCGGCAGTTAACGGAGCCAGAACGATTACAATCACAACACCAAAAGCAATTACAGTTTCTGCTGGTACTTTGAGTTATACCAATACAACAGAAAATGGCAGAGCCAATGGTACGTTTTCTGTTATTTTTGAAGGAGGTACAGGCGACTACGTTTATTTCTTTTTCAAAGACGGGCAGCCTTATACTCCCGTTTCATGGACTTCACTGCCAGCCGGAAGCTACGTCATGTATGCAAAAGACAAAGACAGGGTTTGTAGAAGTGCTGATGTTTCTTTCGTAATTTACGAACCTGGAAAATTAGTCGTTAGTACGCCAAAACCAACTAATATATTATGTCCGGGAGGAACAGGTAGCCTAACCGCATCAGCTGTTGGAGGTTATCCGTATAGTGCAACACCAATAGACAGAACATATAATTATACCTGGTACAGCTGTGATGCAGCCGGAAATAACTCCAGTAAAATTTCGGGACCAAGCATAACCCCTGGTATCACGGGACAAAATGCCGGTTATTATAAAGTTATTGTTACCGATAGTAAGAATAATCCAGCTTCGGGACCTGTAGTATTACTAGAGCCTAATCCCCAAATCGGATCCGCTGTGCTTTCTAAAAAAGACGTTAGCTGTTTTGATGGTAATGATGGGGAAATTAGGGTAAGTCTGAGCGGAGGAAGCGGTGCACTTACCGTACTTTGGAATGACGGTGGTACAGGTGCAACCAGAACGGGCTTAAAAAAAGGAGATTACTGGTATACCGTAACAGATGTTAATAATTGTACTTTTTCCAACGGTGTAATAACCAAAATCACGCAGCCGCCAGCGGCATTAGCCATTCCAAACATAACACAAACACAACCTACATCGACTGCTGCAACCGACGGTACCATTACCGTAACAGCAACGGGAGGAACTGCTCCCTATACTTACATATGGACTAAAAACGGTCAGCCTTTTAGTGCCAATACTAATGGCGCAGGGCTTACTACTGGCTTAGGAAACGGTATGTACAAGGTAACAGTAATAGATGCAAAAGGATGTGACATTCCAAGCGGAATCGTTGAATTAAAAGCACTGGCTGTAGTCTTGCAAGATCAGACCAACATTAAATGTAAAGGACTGCCTACTGGTAGTATAACCGTAGTAGCAAGTGGCGGAACACTAAACACTACTACGCCAAATTATAAATTTCAGTGGTTGTTAAACGGAACTGAAATGCCCGGAAAAGAATCGGCAACTCTAAGCGGAATTCTTAAAGGAAATTATACCGTAAAAGTGACCGATGCTAATAATAGTATCTTCTCTATAGTTTATACCATCTCAGAACCAGCAGACGTCCTTAGTATAACAAACTCAATTGCGCAACGCCGCAATGTTTCCTGTAATGGTGGAAATGACGGAGCCATAGACATTACTGTTTCGGGAGGAACCGGAGCTTACAGTTATTTATGGAGTAACGGCAGTACAGCCTCAAGACTGAGCAATGTTCCTGTTGGTACCTACTGGGTGGCCGTTACCGATGAAAATGGCTGTCCTGCACGATTAGACAATATCCAAATTACCCAGCCTAATCCAATTGTTGTTCCAACACCTGCCATTAAAAATGTGGCCATTTTTAATCAAAATACAGGTTCAATAATATTCCCTGCTGATCCAGCAGGAGGTACTGTGGCTTATCAATACAAATGGACCCGTGCCGGTGATCCCACTTTCCCAAGAACGACAAGAGATATAACAGCTCTGAAAGCAGGAACTTATCGCTTAGAAATTAGAGATGCTAATGCAAATGCTGCAGACAATGCGGGATGTATCGTTACAAAGGACTATACGGTAACCGAATCGGACTTATTGGAAGTTCAGATTAAAGAAACCCAATTTATTAAATGTAATGGAGATTCTAATGGAAAATTGGTCGCTCTTGCTAAAGGTGGAATTGCACCTTACAAATACGTGTGGAAGAAAAATGGAATTGTACTTCCGTCTGAAACTACATCGGAAATCACAAATTGTGGTGTTGGTCAATACAGCGTTACCGTAACCGATTCGGCAAATCCTGAACCAGCTGGTCCTTTTGCAAAAGCAGAACAACTCAACTATAAACTCAACGAGCCAGATGAATTAATAGTAAAATTAACAAAGCAAACTGATGTTTTATGTTTTGGTGCCGCAACTGGTGCTATTGATATTACTATCACAGGAGGAACCGGTCCTTATACACAACAATGGACTAAAAACGGTGTGAATTACTCCACCGCAGATGATCTGTCAAATCTTACAATAGGAAGTTATACCGTTACCGTAAAAGATCAGGCCGATCATGGTTGTACTGCAACACTTAATGTGCCTGTAGTGATCACGCAGCCTGCTGCACCTTTAAAAATTGAAAGTGCAACCCTAGTTGACCTAACCGGTTTTGAAACCAAAAACGGTAGCATAGCGGTAACCGTGTCAGGTGGAAAACCTAACTATAGTTATGAGTGGACAAAAGATGCATCGCCAACCATAATTGGTTCAGCTTCTTCCATCGGAAATTTAGCTATTGGTACTTATCATTTGATCGTTAGAGATGCAAATGGCTGTAGTCTTCCACAGGTAGATTACAAAATTACACAGCCCGACAAATTTGAGATCATCAGTATCATACAGACTCCAAATACAAATGTTGCCTGTTATGGCGATGAGCCAGGTATATTTACGGCTGTCGTACGAGGCGGTGTGAAAGCCTATACTTTTGAATGGTTAAATACAACAACCGGAGTAAAACATAAACATACCGAAAGTACCAAAGACGATTTAACCAGTTCGGAAGCTATAGAATTAGGAGCCGGAGATTATGTTATTACCGTAAAAGATCAGCAAAACAACATTCTTTTTGGAACAAACACTTTCACCATTACACAACCGGATAAACTGGCCTTTACCTACACCAAAACGGAGGTATCCTGTCATAATGGAAATAATGGTACCGTGCAGTTAAACATCGTTGGAGGAACTAAGTTCGCCGACATCTCAAAACCGTACACTATCGTAGCAAGTGGCGGAACAGTTGATACTAAAACCGGACTTATTACGGGATTGTCTAACGGAAGCTACACCATATTTATAAGTGATGCTAACGGATGTCAGACACAAGTACAAACTGTTGGTATTACTGAACCAGCAAAATCTCTTTTCATCAGCAGCGAGACGGTTATACCAACAACAGGTTTTGGTTTGTCGACCGGTAAAATTGCAATTACCGTAGAGGGTGGAACTCCGGGATATACCTACCAATGGAAAAATAATTCGAACACGGTAGTAGGGACTAATAGTCCTGCCTTAAACAATGTTCCTGCAGGAGTTTATACCGTTTTGATAACCGACTCAAAACTATGTACGATCACCAACAGTTATACAATAGAACAACCAACAAAACCTGTATTGACCGAAACTCATTTACAGGCAAAATGTAACGGTTTAGTAGGCTCTTTAGAAGCTATTGCAACCGGAGGAGCAACTTTTACACAAAACCAAATTGATAGAATTTACACTTACAAACTAAGAAATAAAACAACCGGAACTGTTGTAACTATTGTTCAAAACACAGCCAGTTTTAAAAACATAGCAGACGGAGACTACGCACTTACCGCTACCGATGTGGGCAATGTAGACTCTAATACTATTGACGTAACGTTTAAACAGCCTACTGCCGTTACGGTAAACTTAACCTCAAAAACTCCCGTGAGTTGTTTTGCGGGACAAGACGGAGCAATTCAAATAGCTGTTACTGGAGGAACACCTTTCATTGTAAATGGTGCTCCAGTTTATAACTATCAATGGAAAAAGAGAAATACCGCCACCAATACTTACGAAAACTTTACACCAGTAGCCTTAAACGCCCTTACTGAAGGTGATTATGCAGTAGAAGTTCGTGACGCCAATTACAATTCCGCTGATGCAACCCATTGTATCGGAATTCTGGAGAACATCATCATCACACAACCGGCAGATTTTGGATTTGACGTTGATAAAATTACCTATATCAACCCTACAGCCCTAAACGGAAATGACGGTGCACTGCATTTTGAAATTATAGGAGGAAAACCAAATTTTGAGTATAAACTCTACACTAAAGATGCGCAGGCTAACATAACAGTTCTAAAAACAATTTCAAATACAGCAGCCAAAATGGTCGACTTTACAGGTTTAGTCAAAGATCACTATTATGTATCCGTTCAGGATGCAACTGGCTGTACAAAATATGCTGATTTTGACTTTACTGATAATCCGTTAACCATCACAATCAGACAAACTCAGGACATGACCTGCTTTGAATCCAACAATGCGATTCTCGAAGCAACCGTAGCCGGAGGTTTTGGAACCAAAAAAATTAGTTGGTACAGAAACAATGTCTTATTGCCAAATGAAAACAGCATCAAACTCATCAATGCCAAAATAGGTACTTACTACGCTGTTGTAAAAGATTTAAAAGCAATTGAAGTAACCACTACTCCAATAATCATAACTCAGCCGGATTATATAACCTTTACATCCGTTCCCGAACCTGTAAAATGTTTAGGAGATACAAACGGAAGTATTGCTATCACAGCAGCAGGAGGAAATGGAATATTCAGATCCCGTTATTTCCAAAATGGAATACTGGTTAAAGACTGGACCAATTTCGCGAACGGAGCAAAAACCATTATTACTGATTTAGCCGATGGAGAATACACCATTCAGGTACAAGACACACAGCAATGTACAAGCACAGAGGCGACTGTAAAAATTACGTCTCCAACTGCTTTAATAATTAGCAAAATTGTATCAACTCCTGCTACAGGAAAAGGACTAAGCAACGGATCTCTGAACATAACCGCACAAGGAGCCAATGGTACCTACACCTATAACTGGTTCAAAAGCGATGGTACAGCATTGAATCAGACCACAGCCACAGCAATAAATCTGGCTGCCGGAAACTACTATGTTATCATCAAAGATGCTAAAAACTGTAGTTTAACTTCACAGCTATTACAAGTTACCGAACCGCCTCTACTAGAAACTAGTGTAGAAGTACAAAATGTTGTTTTATGTAATGGAGATAAAAACGGAAGTTTGAAACCTATTACAATTGGTGGATTCCTAAAACCAGGTGAAAGCTATACTTATCAGTGGTTTGCAGAAAACAATGCCACCGTATTGGCGACAACGACTACTCTAACAGGTATCGGAAAAGGTTCGTACTATACAATCGCAACAGATTCAAATGGAAACAAAGCTACAAGTCCAATTTTCATCGTTACTGAGCCTCAGGTTCTCAACAATACCCTCACCGCTGACTATACTCTTTGTGGAGACTTCAACGACTGGACTATTGATGCTAACCCATCAGGAGGAACACTACCGTATACCTACAGCTGGAATACAGGTGCTCAAACTGCTACCATAAAAAATGTACCACCGGGCTATTATTTTGTCAAAATCACAGACAAACACGGTTGTACCGTTACAAAAAATATTACCATTGTAGCGCCTGTTCATTTGGCAGCGGCCGAAACCATTAAAATACCAACCTGTTATGCCGGTTCTGATGCGACTATTACCTTGACCGCTTCAGGAGGAAAAGCGCCTTATACTTATTTATGGAATACCGGTGAAACCTCAAATGTGTTAAGGAATGCTTCGGCTGGAGAATATAAAGTTGCCGTTACAGACAGCAAAGGTTGTATTATCAATCATACCTACACCATTGTCAATCCACCGAAAGATGTTATTAATATCGGAGAAGATGTGACTTTATGTTTTGATCAGACCTTAACCATTAATGCCACAATTAATGACGATAAAGCCACCTATTCATGGACCTCTGATAAAGGTTTCAAGAGCAATAAAGCTATAGTTACCGTTTCTGAACCTGCAAATTATACCGTTGTTGTTACCAACAAATTGGGTTGTGAGGCTACAGATACCATCAAAATCTCAAGTCAAAATACCCCAATTAGTGCTGAATTTGCCATCTCGAGTCAGGTATTCAAAAACGAAAAATTCATAATTGTTGACATCAGTAATCCTGACGCCGATGAAATCGAATGGGTAATTCCTGCCAATGCAACCGTAATCTCGAAAAACAAAGATTTTGCCGAAATCAGTTTCAGTCAGGCCGGTGAATACGACATTACATTGAACACTAAAAAAGGAAACTGTACTGCTTTTCAAACCAAGTCAATCTTAGTGACTGAAGGAGAATATGAAGAAAACAACCCAGACGATCAGACTTTCAAGAAATTCGATCTGAAAATCTATCCAAATCCGTCAAAAGGAGCTTTTACTGTAGATGTACTGCTGGATAAAGTAATGCCGGCGCACGTTAAGGTTTATAATTTGAACAACAACTTACTGATAGATTCAAAAACACAGGAAGGCAAAGACAATTACCTGTTCAACTTTAGTTTAACCGGGCTTCCGTCAGGAATATATTTCGTGTTATTCGAGTCACAGCAAGGAAGTAAATTGAGAAAAATCATTATTCAGTAAACTCTAATTTATCCAGCAAGCAAAAATTATAAATTTCAAATACTAATGGAAATCAAGAAAACAATCTTGATTTCCATGGCCCATAAAGAATGATTTTAAAAAGAATAATTTTAATTACACTACTGCTTTTCACCGGTACCTTTGCTTTTTCGCAAAACTTTAATGTACAGGAGTTAGGCAAAGCGAAACTTATAAATGTCAGTGGTGGTGCATCTGCCAATACCGTATTCTATTCCGGTAATGCCACACGAGAGCCCTTCAGTTATTTTTTGAACGGAAACATCAATTTCAATATTGCCAATCTGTACAACATTCCGCTTTCGTTTTCCTATACCAATCAAAAATTCGGGTACAATAAACCTGTTTTAATGAATCGTCTGAGCATACATCCTTCCTATAAATGGATTACTGCCCATATTGGAGATGTCAGCATGACCTTCTCCCCTTACACGCTGAGCGGTCATCAGTTTACCGGTTTTGGAGTGGATTTAACCCCACAGGGAGAATTTAAAATCAGTGCGATGTACGGACGATTATTAAAAAGCAACGAATTTGATTCAGCCTATCCGGATATTCTGCCTGCTTACAAAAGATTTGGATACGGATTTAAAACCGCTTATTCCCTAGAGAAAATAAACCTGGGACTTACCTTATTTAAGGCAAAGGATCAGATCAATTCTTTAAACAACCCCGTACCTTTTGAACTGGATGTCGCTCCAAAGGAAAATGCTGCCATCAGTTTTGAAACTAATTTTAAACTTTTTCAAAAACTACAAGTCTCTACCGAATATGCCAGCAGTAGTATTACTGAAGATTTAAGAGTTGTGGCAGGTGGAAAAGCGAAAGGAGTTTCCTCGTTTCTATTGGGTAGAAATAGCACTACCACAAGTTATAATGCCTTTAAAGGACAATTGGCTTACCCGGCCGGAAAAGGAACTTTAGGATTAGGTTACGAACGAATTGACCCTAACTACAGAACCTTTGGAGGATACTATTTTAATAACGATTTAGAAAACGTAACCGTTAATGCAACCCAAAGTTTGTATAAAGATAAAGTGTCGCTTGCTTTAAACTTAGGACTTCAGAAAGACAATTTAGAAAAGCAGAAAGAAAGCCAGATGAAACGCTTGGTAACCTCAGCTAATGTCGATTTGAGACCCAATCAAAAATTAAACCTGAACCTGAACTACTCTAACTTTCAATCGTTCACCAACAGTCGTAATCAATTTGACTACATCAATCAGGTTTCAAATTACGAGTATTTAGACACGTTAAACTTCAGACAAGTGAACCAAAATTTAGGTCTGACTGTAAATTATCTGTTAAGAAATGACAAACAACTAAAAAAAGCAATTAGTGCCAATTTCTCTATGCAGGATGCCGTAAACCAACAACAAGGAAAGACAGTTGCAGGCGGAGCTTCTACCTATTACAACTCAGCCCTAACCTATTCTCTTGGCTATCCTCAAAAAGAGCTAAGTTTCAACGGTTCCATAAACAATACCTACGGACAAACGGATGGAGGGAAGAGTTTTATTATCGGACCAACAGTTGGCGCTTCCAAATTATTTTTTGATAAAAAACTGAATGCCAATGCCTCGACCAGTTACAACACCAGCTATAACAATGGTCGCAAGCAAAACGATATTTTCAATTTCAGATTGAACGGGTCTTACATTTATCTTGAAAAACACAATTTCAACATGAGTGTCATCACACTATTCAATAAAACAGCCACCGGTAAAAACAATGATATGACTGCTACACTGTCTTATTCATATTCTTTCGACAAAATCAAAATGCGACCGAAGAAAGAACCAAGAACAGAGGAAGACATGAACCTTACTTCTATTCTGAAAATAAATCTTAACGGAAAAGCTTTAGAAGGAACACGCGATCAGATTACAGCTCAATTAAAAGAAATGCAATTGGCACTAAACCCATTACCGGAAAAAGAAAGTACAAATTTAGAGCATTTACTCACACTGGCTTCCCTTACACCGGATGACAAACAGTTCAAAGAAAAAGTACTAGATTACCTGGAAGCTTACAACATTGAAGCTGAAAACGTAAAAAAATACAAAGATTATGTGCTCGAAGCTGCCAAAAAATTAGAAACAGAGATGAAAGACAAAGATGCAAGTCTGGAAAATGCTTATGTATCGGCTTTAGGAAGAGTAAACAGCCACAAAATGCATGGTGTGAATGAAGAAAACATTACCGATAAAACAGCTTACAAATCCTATCAGAAATTGGTGGAACGAAGTAACAAAAATCGCGATCAGCTTACACGCCACCGATGGATGCTCAAAGAAATTTCGGCATTAACCAAACTTCCCGCTGCCGAAATACAGCAAAATCCAGCTGCAGTAGTTTTTAGTGCAGAAGAAATGGAAGAAGCTTTTAAATCGATAAAAGAAAAAAAATCCGGTTCTGAAATAATAGCCGCTATCGAAGTCAAAATGATACCGTTTTATCATGATCTCGCTCTCAAAAATGCAAACATTGATGAAATCGATCTTAACCATATTCAAAAATAAAAGGAGTGAATACCTACCTGCTAACCTCACAAAAAATGGATAAAATTCAATTACCCAAAATGCTGAAAAACTTACACCTGTACCTGCTGCTGCTCTGCTCCCTAATAGGATTTGAAGGATTTGCTCAAACCTTCCCGATTTCGGTTACCACCCAAATTGCGCAGCCATCACCTATTTACCTGAGCAAGTATGCCGATGCGACTACCATAAACAGTCCCATTAAAATTCAATTGCTACTCAACGATTTAACCATCTCCAATCGTCAGGTTCGATTAAAAATATACTTTCAGGGCAATGGAGTTTCGTTCAGCAACAACGATTTTGTTGTAGGAGCAAAACCACTGTATCTCGAAGGAGGATTTCCATTGCAATTAACCAATGTTGATCTGGCTCCCTATTTTCAGTTCCAAAACCTACTGGGATTAAATCCAAATCAATATGCTCAGCCTTTACCCGAAGGAATCAGTAACTTTTATGTAGAAGTATATGATTTTGCCACAGGAAAAAAACTGTCTCGAAAAACGGGTACAACTACCGTTATTTTTCAAAACGAACCTCCCTTCCTGAACCTGCCTTTAAACAATGCTTCGATCATGCAGCAGAACCTGCAGAACATTGTTTTTAACTGGACACCGCGAAGCATCAACGTTAGTAATGTAGAATATGAATTTTCATTAGTCGAGATTTGGGACAATTACACCCCGGTGCAAAATGCATTTGCTTACTCACCACCCCTGTACACCACCACAACCAAAATGACTACCCTGCAATATGGCATGAGTGAACCTCAACTGATTCCCGGCAAAAAATACGCCTGGCGCATCAAAGCAAAAGCCATTTTAGGAGCCGAAGAAATTGGGGTATTTAAAAACAACGGTTATACCGAAATCTTTGCTTTTACTTACGAAGTATTCTGTACCTCTCCCCTTGCCATTAAAACCGAAAGCATCGGTCAGGATCAGGCCAAGATAAACTGGAGTGGTAACATCGACAACTTTGACTATCAGGTAAACTATCGCGAGAAAAATTCCGGTTCGGAATGGTACAAAGCCGTAACTCCAAGAGAAAATATTACGCTTAGCAACTTAAAGCCTAACACCACCTACGAATATACCGTAGGATCATCTTGTGATGTGGGCAAATATATTCACAGTTCAATATATGAATTCACCACCATTGCCAGAGACGAAATTGTATTTCAAGGCTGTGGTATCAAACCGGACCCAAAAGATCTGACCAACCAAACACCACTTCCGGAACTTTTCCCGAATGATGTAATTTCAGCGGGAGATTTCCCTATTGTAGTCTTGCACGCCACAGGAAGTAACGGTACCTTCTCAGGAGACGGCTATGTAACGCTGCCTTTCTTAGAAAAATTCAGAAAACTCATTGATGCCGCTGAAGCCCTAAGCCCAAAAGATGGTGAAGGCAACTCAAAATGGAACTTAAGCGAAAATACCCGTATCAAAATTACCTTTGATAATATTGGTCTTAATACTGATTTCAAATTAATTTCGGGTGAAATTGTGGCTGGTTATGATGCTAGTAACTGGGATAAATTCTTGGATGTTGATAAGCTTGTTGATGGAATTTCTAAAGAATACGATCCGATAATGGAATCCATTTTTGGACCAAAACCAGAAAAGGAAGAAGAAGTTGCAGATGCTTCCGAAGAGGAGCAAAATACTGAAATTATTAACCCGGCATCACCTTCTGAAGCTCCTGTAGAATATACTCCGATTGATATTGTAGAGGTAGACGAACCGCAACCTACACCTCAACAGCCTGTAAATGTCAATACGCCAGAGAACAATGATCCAAAAGGAGAAACCAAACCAAGTAATGGTGCAGTTACAGAAAATGGTTACTATATAGAATACAAAGGGCAAAAATACTATAATGGTGGTAAAATAAAAATCCCTTACAGACGTATTATGTTTGAGACCTTTGAAATGAAAACCGTACCAAGTGATGCCAAAGTTACTTATAGTATTTATGGACCCGGTGAACAAAGTATGCTTCGTGGTTATGATAGTAGCACTAGTAAAAGTTCTTTGCCTATCGAGGATATTACGCTAAAAAATAATTTACTTATTCATGATTTACAATCTGAAGCAACAAGTATTGAAGGTAACCCAAAAGTTAGGGTAGAAATTCAAAAAATAATAGGCAAATTCACTCAAAACGCACTAACAGCCAAAGATGTTTCAAATCCGAAAAATAAAAATAGAATTGCCGGTGCAAATCAGACTTTATACTATATTGATAAGCCTCCAAAAATAATTAAACTATCAAAAGTTGATTATAATGACACTGAAATCAAAGTTACTTTAAGTAATGATATTAATCTTATACCGGACGAAAATATAAAATGGAAAATTAATAATGTAGACAACAGTTATAAAACAGGAATAACACAATTTACTCTTCCTGTTAATGCGAGTGTCCCAAATACAACATTTACAAACATTTCTGGTTATCCTAATTTAACTACAAAAGAAGTTAAAGTAAAATGGATAAAAGAAGGCAGATCAGAACAAGCTTTTATGCCTCCGGCTGTTAGTCATCTCGTAACTCAATTTAACGACGATTTAATAAAACCGTTCAAAAAAATGACCGATAAACTTGATAAATTTACCGGTAGTCTGCCAGGCGATAAACAAAACTTTAAAGTTGAAGTAAAACCTATAAAAATAAAAGGAGAAGGTTACAATGAAGAAGATGACAATTCAAGGCATTATTTTAAAACTTTAAAGGGAAGTATAAGTGGCGGAATTAATCTAAAAGGTGAGTTTTTTGGTTATCCCCCCTTTTTAGCATTCCTCAATATAAAGGGTATCAGTGAAGTAGGTGTTTTTATTAGTCCAAAAGTTGAAGTTAACTTAGTTGGTTCAAGGTTAAGCAGAACAATTGGAGAAACAAATAAAAAAGTAAAGGATAATTTTGTGATTGAAGGAAACATAAAAGGATGCATCGAAGTTGGATTGAAAGCAGAATTAACGGTAGATCAAGATAAAAAAGATTATATCGAGTTTTCAGTTAAAGGATCAGGAGAAGGATGTGTCTCAGGTAAAAGAGTTTACAATTTCACAACCAATAAATGGGATGGAGGTTTTTATATTGATCCTGTAAAATTAGCCGTGAAAGCTAAAATTAAATCCAAAGGATATTTTAAATTTACCTTAGTTGATTATGACGCTTCCTGGGCAATTACTGATAAAGTTGATTTAACAAAAAAAGAAGACTAAATGATTATAAGAAGATTAATCAGAATAATGGGGGGAATTTGTATTCTGTTTGCATTAGTAGGCTTTTTTCCTGCTATGGGAGATATATTTACAACTTTGTACTATAGAGATGTAATTACTAACTATGCAAAGTATAGCAAAAAATATATCGAGATTGATTCCTTAACATATATGAATACGGACGGTAATGACAATCCCAGAGTAGACGGATATTCTAAGCAATTAAATAATTATAAAACCATCATTCTATTTGATAAAAGTTCAAATGAAAGTGATTATTTCGGGAATGAAAATGGACCTCTTAAAGGATTTGTATGGTATCGAAAGGGAATTGATTTTGCATTTCCCGCAAAAAAAGAAGACACTATTTTCCCCGTAAAAGAATATATCTATAAAAATTTAAAAATCCCCGTACTATGGTTATTTTCAATTATAATCGCTTTTATAATCTATAAAATTTCAAAAAAAAGTAACCTATTTAAAAAAGTAAATGAAGATGAACAAAATAATTAGAGTAGTAATATTGATATTGCTTAGTCAAAATTTTTATGCACAGGAAAAAGGCCCCCGCATTTATTCTAGTGACATAGATGAATTTATTTTTTATAGATATCAAACAGCCTATAAAATTAAAGCAACCAAAGATTTCAAAACAATAAAAAATGAGTTTCCAGAAGATTTAATGCAATCCATAATTTCTTGCTCTAATGAAGAATGGGAAATTTTTAATACTCTTGGAGGCAAAAATAATGCCCAGATAAATGATTCAGACTATTATGAAGCCATCAAAAAGATGGATGTTGAGAGAAATTATTTTGAGTTAAAACATAAAATAGAATTTGAAATAGATCAAATTCCTACTGCTATAATCAAGTTTTATTTTATAAATCAATACACCCCACAACCAGAAGCAGGTATTATTGTAATGCAAAAATATAATAACAGATGGTACAAAACATCAACAAAAATGGTTGCGAGCATTGCAATGATTATATTAAAATTTAAAACCGATGAATTAGAAAAAATTATTAATGGAAATGTTAATTCTCCGGAACTACTACAAATTCACAAAAAAGTTTTTACAAAAGACAAACTTGATTTTAATAAACTACAACAAGAAATGGATTCTTGGTATATAGAAGAAACAAAAGAAAATATTCTTAAAAAACAATATTTTAAGGATCCTAATTCAATCTTATAATACAATATGAAAAAAAATTATATTAACAATACTTGCGACATTTACTATCTGTAGTTATTCTCAAAATAATTACAAAGATTTAAAAGGGAGTAAAATTAAAGCAACAGGATCTTTTCAATTTATTGAATCTTATTATTATGATTATGTTATAAATTCTAATAATGTTAAAGATTCAATTTTTACAAAAATAGACCTGAATAATACTGTTGAAGGTCTATTAACACAAAAATTTAATGGCTTGCTAGAAGCAAATAAAGAAAAAATTATAAATAAAATTTCTTTATTATCTAAAATTACTATCCAATACAACCAAGAAACATTTTGCTTTATTAAATTCAAGACTATCGAAGACAATTCAATTTCTAAAACACAAATTTATGTTTGCAAAAAAGAAGATAACACTTGGAAAGAACATTTAGAAATTAATAAAATTATATCAAAAATAAAATTAGTTTTATTACTAAAAGAAAACGCTTTTTCACAATTTGAGATAACAGATGATGATTTAAGCTATCCCGAAATAAACAAACTAAAAGCTTTTTCAAAAGATGAAAACGGCGTTCTGAATATATCTAAACTAGCTAACGTAATAGAACAAAACAAAGCTTCGCTTTCCAAATACCTCGATCAATAACGGCTCAAAACACAAGCTAAACATTCAAAAACTAATTCATCTATAAACACCAAAAGCTCTGGAAACCCCAGAGCTTTTTCTATTCAAAAAAACAACAAATCAATCAATTCTCTTTAATCACTTTTTTTTCTGAATAATTAATGCCTAATCCTCCGGCAATATAAACCTTAATCAGCTCCTCAGTATTGATCTTTATGTTTTGATGAAGAACATTACCTTTCACTTTTTTAAGATCAAAAGGGATCGTTTTGGATAAATAATAATCACCGCTCGAGATTGTAATCATAAGTGCTTCACCATTTTTAGAAACCAGGGACGTAATCGAAAAATCACCTGTTTTCGAATCTATTTTCATAGGAGGTTGTGAGTCATTAATACTAAGGGTTAGATTCGGATAGATCTTGCCGTTTAGGGGCCTGTTTGTTTTTGCATCTAACAACTTCCCTTTGATCGTTATCGAAATTTCTTCCTGAACGGTTTGACTAATGGCTATTTTGCCCAGAATATTACTTTTAGGTACCGATTCATTTATTTCCGTTTTAACTGGAGTTTTTTCCTGTCCTGTAACATTTGAAGCCAGTAAAATAGAAGCTGCTACTGCCGCATACTTCAGATTATTCATTTTGGAAGTCTCCTGATGTACAAATTCCTCCTCTAACTGTGTTGTTTTTAATCGCGCACAAATGTTCTGATCTTTATTCTCGGCGATGAACCTGGCAACTTCAGAGTTCGTTTTTCGGCTTAAATCAATTACATTCTTGGCACAGGAACTACAAAACGAGCCCTGTGAATTAGGAATCATATTATCAAAATTTTCAGAACAAGGGTTGGCTATTTCTAAAGTGAATTTCTTTTTCATACGATACTATTTTTAGTTTAAACCGTTCAAAGACGATTATACTTATATAGAGTGCCTTTTAAATGAAAAGGTTGGGAAGAACTAAAAATATTTTTCTTTTTATCATAACTTACCCAAATTGCAAGTACACACATTAATTTTCATAGTTCTGTTTATTTCGCACAAATGATCAAAATTCTTTCAAAGAAGAAATAACAAAACTCATACAGTTTAATATATTTGCAGCTAAAAAAACAGATAATGAAAACATCAAAATATACCAAATTTGCAGTAATTCTTTTGGTTATTGTCTTTTTACTCCTTAGCATAATAAGCTGTAGTGTACATACACAAAGTACTCCTTCCGGTAAAATTCCACCAGGGCAGGCTAAAAAAATCTCCGGAAGTAAAAGTGCTAAAGCTTATGCACCGGGACAACAAAAAAAACAACACTAAAAAACAAAAAGCCTTCTTAAATATTTAAGAAGGCTTTTTATTACTCCAAACATGTTGTTTAAATACACAGGATATCGTTATTTATTCCCTGTAGTTTAGAACATTTCACAAATAAAAAGCCTCACTCGCAAAACGAATGAGGCAATATATTAGAAAAGCAGTTTACCGTACTACTTTACAAATTCAATTTTTTGAACTTCTTCTTCATTGACACTGTCAAAGAAGCCTTGTTCGTTCATCCAGTCATCGCTGAATACTTTACTCATATAACGAGAACCATGATCCGGAAAAATAGCGATAATATTACTGTCTTTAGTAAATTCTCCTTCTTCTGCGTATTGCTTAATAGCTTGCATTACAGCTCCTGAAGTATATCCTACAAATAACCCTTCTTTTCTGGTAATCTCTCTGGCAGAGTGAGCACTTTCTTCATCCGTCACTTTCATGAACTTATCGATGATATCAAAATCTGTAGCCGAAGGAATTAAATTTTTACCTAAACCTTCTATACGGTACGGATAAATCTCTTTGTTGTCGAACTCTTTCGTTTCGTGGTATTTTTTTAATACTGATCCAAAAGCATCAACACCTAAAATTCTAATATTTGGATTTTTCTCTTTTAAGAATTTTGCAGTTCCTGAGATCGTTCCTCCTGTTCCGCTGCAGGCAATAAGATGCGTAATTTTTCCTTTTGTCTGTTCCCAGATTTCTGGTCCGGTAGAGTTATAATGTGCATCAATATTCAACTGATTAAAGTATTGATTAATGTACACAGAACCTTTTGTTTCTTCGTGTAAACGTTTCGCTACATTATAGTATGATCTTTCATCATCTGCTGAAACGTGAGCCGGGCATACATAAACTTTTGCACCTAAACTCCTCAACATGTCAATTTTATCTTTCGATGACTTTGAACTTACTGCCAAAATACAATTATAACCTTTTATAATGCTTACCATAGCCAAACTAAAACCTGTATTACCGGATGTCGTTTCGATTATGGTATCACCTGGCGACAGAATACCTTTTTTTTCGGCCTCTTCAAGAATGTATAACGCTATTCTATCTTTTGAGGAATGTCCTGGATTAAAAGCTTCTACCTTTGCGTAGAAATTGCCTTCTAACTCTTCGGTGATTTTATTTAGTTTAATAAGGGGGGTATTGCCTATTAATTCTAAAACATTATTATAAGCGTTTATTTCTTCTTTCATAAAAAAATAGTTAATCAAAGGCATTTTAAAATAACCTTGATAGGTTGCAAATTTAACAAAAAAAATCTAATTAGCTTTTAATTTTTTCTAAATCTAATAAAAAACTAAATTCCTTTGCTAAGTCTTTTAAAGCCTCAAAACGTCCTGAAGCCCCGCCATGTCCGGCATCCATATTGGTGTCTAAAAACAATAAATTGCTATTTGTTTTTAAGTTTCTCAATTTGGCTACCCATTTGGCAGGCTCCCAATATTGCACCTGCGAATCATGCAATCCGGTAGAAACATACATATTTGGATAATTTTGAGCTTTTACATTATCATACGGCGAGTACGACAACATATAATCGTAATATTTTTTATTGTTGGGGTTTCCCCATTCATCATATTCTCCTGTGGTCAACGGAATACTGTCGTCCAGCATTGTGGTAATAACGTCTACAAAAGGCACCTGAGCAATCACTCCATTGTACAGTTCCGGTGCTTCGTTTGAGATAACTCCCATTAAAAGTCCTCCGGCTGATCCTCCTTCTGCATACAAATGTTTAGAAGAAGTGAATTTTTCGTTAATTACAAATTTAGAGCAATCGATGAAATCTGTAAAGGTATTTTTCTTTTTTAACAGTTTTCCATCTTCATACCATTGTCTACCTAAATCTTCTCCTCCTCTGATATGGGCAATTGCGTAAACAAAACCACGATCCAGTAATGAAAGTCTTGTGGAAGAAAAATAAGTATCCATTGTGATTCCGTAAGAACCATAAGCATAAAGAAGTAACGGATTTTTACCGTTTCTTTCCAACCCTTTTCTGTAAATCATTGAAATAGGCACTTTAACACCATCTCTGGCTGTCGCCCAAACACGCTCTTCGATATAATTTTCTTTATCAAATTTCCCTCCTAAAACCTCTTGCTCTTTTAAAACTTCTTTGGTTTTAGTCTTCATATTGAAATCGATCACAGAAGATGGTGTTGCCAGCGATTGATAACTGTAACGCAAAATATCCGTATCAAAATCAACATTTGTTGTGGTATATGCGTTATACGTTTCGCTGCCAAAAGGCAAATAATAATCAGTCTCACCATTCCACGGCATAATACGAATGTGATTCAAACCATTTGAGCGTTCTTCCACCACTAAATAGTTCTTAAAAATTTCAATATCTTCCAATAAAACATCTTCACGATGCGGAATAAGATCTACCCAATGCCTTTTTCCTGTTTTGTTTTCAGGAGTTTTCATCAGCTTGAAGTTAGTTGCCTTGTCTTTATTCGTTAAAATATAAAACGAATCTTCATAATGCGAAATACTGTACTCCAGCCCACGCACACGGGTCTGAAATACTTCAAACTCCCCGTCCGGGTTATCAGAATTCAAAATTCTGTATTCTGTAGTTAAGGTACTTCCGGAACCAATTACGATATATTTTCTTGATTTCTCTTTACTCACAGAAACATTAAAAGTGTCATCAGTTTCATTAAAAACCAAAACATCCTTTGCTGCATCTGTATGCAATTTGTGTCTGAAAATTTTATCCGCTCTTAAAGTTACCTGGTCTTGTTTGGTATAAAAAACAGTTTTATTATCATTGGCCCAAACCGATCCTCCAGTTGCATTTTCGATTTTATCTTGTAAAATTTCTCCCGTTTCTAAGTTTTTAAACTGAATTGTGTAAATTCTTCTTCCTACAAGATCAACTCCAAAACTTGCAAATTTATTATCAGGGCTTATACTTAAACCTCCTAATTTAAAATAAGCATGTCCTTTTGCCATTTCATTACAATTGAATAAAATTTCTTCGGTTGCTGAAAGGCTGCCTTTTTTTCTGGCAAAAATTGGATAATCCTGACCTGTTTCAAAACGAGTAATGTAAAAATATCCGTTGTAAAAATAAGGAACAGAGGAATCATCTTCTTTAATTCTTCCTTTCATTTCTTCATACAAATCTCTCTGAAGCCCTTTTGTATGTGAAGTCATACTCTCGTAATAGGCATTTTCCTGATTCAGATAATCAATTACCTCAGGGTTTTCGCGATCATTTAACCAGAAATAATTATCGACTCTGGTTTCTTTATGTTTTTTTAGTGATTTTGGAACTTCTTTGGCTATTGGGGCCACTATATCGTTTTGCATTGATTGAGCATTAGTTTTTAAATACGAAGCAGCAAAAATACTATAAACGCAACAGAACCAAATTAATTTTTTCATAAAATATATGTTGCTTTCATACAGCAATATACTAATTTTGTACGGAATAATTTAAAAATCAACAAAAATGGATTTAATGGGAATGATGGGTAAACTTAAAGAAACCCAGCAAAAAATTGAAGATACAAAAAAACGTTTAGACACCGTTTTGATTGATGAACAAAGCGCTGACGGATTATTAAAAATAACATTAACAGCAAATAGAAAAGTAAAATCAATCAGTATTGATGATTCTTTATTAGAAGATAAAGAACAACTTGAAGACTACCTTATTGTAACTCTGAATAAAGCAATAGAAAAAGCAACAAGCGTAAACGAAAGAGAATTGGATGCCGTTGCCAAAATGGATATGCCAATGATTCCGGGAATGGATAATCTTTTTAAATAAAGGCACTAAGACACTAAGGTTCTGAGATACTAAATAACCAAGGTTTGATTTTAAATGCTACTTGTAAAAAAAATGCTGT
>NZ_AMYW01000033.1:0-54628 GCF_000335775.1 Flavobacterium sp. WG21 | reverse complement strand
CGTTTTTATATGAGTTTTTATGAAATTGATTAAGATTCTGCTAAAGGATTTCTTTGCGCTCTAATGATAAAGAAGAGCCCAATAATGATAAACGGAATGCTTAGCCATTGTCCGGTAGAAAAAAGACCTAATTCGTTTTCAAATCCACCCTGACTTTCTTTCACAAATTCTACCACAAAACGTACTGCAAATAAAAGTACCAGGAACAGTCCGAATAGTAATCCTGATTTTAATCTTGCGTTCGTTTTCCAGTATAAGAAAAACAAAATCGCAAAAACAAATACATAGCTGATAGCTTCATATAATTGTGTTGGATGTTTTGCAGGAACCTGAGCCAGTAAATCGGCAAATTTAGGATCTGTTGCGATAGCGGTGTACGCAGCTTTAGGATCTGCGATTTGAGTAGCATTTACAGCTTCGTTTTTACTGAATTGATCGTGTAAAAAACGAATTCCGAAGGCAGATTTTGTTTCATGTCCGATGATTTCAGAATTGAAAAAATTCCCTAAACGAACAAAAATAGCACCACTGGCAACCGGAATTACAACACGGTCTAAAATCCATAATAATGGACGTTTCAATATCATTTTGCTGTAATAATACATAGCAGCAATGATGGCAATAGCCGCACCATGGCTCGCTAATCCCTGAAATCCGGTAAATTCAAATTTAGGCTCGAATCTAACAGGTAAGAATATCTCAAGTAAATGATTTCTAAAATATTCCCAATCGTAAAATAAAACATGTCCTAAACGGGCACCTATTAACGTAGCTAAAACAGTCCAGACAAATAAAGAATCTAATTTGTCGATAGATTCGTTTTCGCGGTCGAAGATCTTTTTCATTAAAAACCATCCTAGTCCGAAAGCAATTACGAACATTAAACTGTAATAACGAATCATAAAAAATCCTAGATCGATTCCTTCTGAAGGATTCCAAACGATATTTAAGGGCTGTGTCATGTGCTGTTGTTTTTTGTATTTTGTAAAAATAGATATTTAAAGTAGTGTTGCTCTTTATAAAAAGTTAATGTTTGTGTGAACATTTCTTCCTAGGAACGGGGTCGTAACCAGTTCTTCCCCAAGGGTGACAGCTTAAGATTCTTTTCATGCCCAGATAACCTCCATAAAACAAACCATGTGTCTGCAGGGCCTGGATCATGTAAGTGGAGCATGTAGGTTCAAATCTGCAACTCGCCGGAGTAAAAGGCGATATTGCAGATTGATAAAAGCGGACTAATAAAACAAATGGAGTGATTACTTTCATGATTTATTAGAAAATGAGTGATTTATATAGAGAAGCTGGTTCCTTCTTTTCCGTCTTTCAACTGAATTCCCAGGCCAATCAATTGATCGCGAATCTGGTCTGAAAGAGCGAAGTTTTTATCAGCTCTGGCCTGATTTCTCATGGCGATAAGCATGTTTACAGTTCCTTCCAGTTTGTCGGTATTTCCGTCAGCAGCTTTGTCATTGGCTAAGCCTAAAACATCAAAAACAAAAGCATTAATTGCAGTTGTGAAGGTGTTTAAATCTTCTGCTGAGATTGTTTCTTTTCCGTCTTTCAGTAAATTGATATAACGAACCGCTTCAAACAATTGCGCAATCAGAATTGGCGTATTGAAATCATCATTCATAGCATCGTAGCACAATTGTTTCCATGCTGCAATGTCTATAGAACTTGTTGTACCTGCTGAAATTGTAGGTAAAGCATCTACAGCTTCCATTAATCTTTTATATCCTTTTTCGGCAGCCACAATAGCATCATCAGAAAAATCCAGGATGCTTCTATAGTGTGCCTGCAACATGAAAAAGCGGGTTACAGACGCCGAAAAAGCTTTGCTAAGAATGTTATTGTCTCCACTTAGAATTTCTCCCGGTAAAATATTGTTTCCGGTCGATTTTGCCATTTTCTTTCCGTTTAAAGTCAGCATATTGGCATGCATCCAGTAGTTTACCGGAGACTGACCTGTACAGGCTTCGTTTTGTGCGATTTCACATTCGTGATGTGGGAACTTCAAGTCCATTCCACCTCCGTGAATATCGAAATGATTTCCAAGATATTTGGTACTCATGGCGGTACATTCTAAGTGCCAGCCCGGGAAACCATCACTCCATGGCGAAGGCCATCTCATAATATGTTCCGGTTCTGCTTTTTTCCAAAGCGCGAAATCCTGTGGGTTTCTTTTGTCAGATTGTCCGTCAAGATCACGAGTGTTTGCCAGCATATCTTCGATATTTCTACCGCTTAAAATTCCGTAATTGTTGGTTTCGTTGTATTTCACAACGTCAAAATAAACCGATCCGTTTGCTTCATAACCAATTCCGGTATCGATAATTTTTTTGATGATTTCGATTTGCTCAATAATGTGTCCGGTAGCAGTTGGTTCAATGCTTGGCGGTAAGAAATTGAAGGATTTCAAGATGTTATGAAAATCAACAGTATAGCGCTGAACAATTTCCATAGGTTCTAATTGCTCCAATCGTGCTTTTTTGGCAATCTTATCTTCACCTTCATCTACATCGTCTACAATATGCCCCACATCAGTAATGTTACGCACATATCGCACTTTGTAATCTAGGTGTAAAAAATACCTGAATATCACGTCAAAAGACATGAAAGTTCTAACATTTCCTAAGTGTACATTGCTATAAACCGTAGGTCCGCAAACATACATTCCAACGTTTCCTTCATGTATAGGGTTGAAACTTTCTTTTTCACCCGAAAGTGAATTGTATATTTTTAGAGGTTGAGCTGTGTATAAAGGCATTTTTTTGTCGTTTAATCGTTTATTTGTTTAACCGTTTATTTGTTCACTGTTGAATCGTGTAAACGTTTTGTAATTACTTAAGTTTTATTCTTTTGAAAGATAATACTTTTTTAAACTGTTTATTTGGTTGCAGATTTTTTCTATTTTTTCTCGGGTTTCGAAATATTCTGTCTCGGAAAGATAGTTTAAATCTCTGGAAATTATCAAATGATTTAAAGTTTCCATCGCTGATGAATAAGAAATAGTTAAAAAATGCGCTTTGTCTTTATTCGTATTTCGAGACGTTCCTTCTGCAATATTCGTTGCGATTGAGGACGAACTTCTTTTTATTTGAGAAGTGATTCCGAATAGTTCATTTGGTGGGAATGTACTGGTCAATTTGTAAATGTCTAATATAAACATTCTTGCATTTTGCCAAACTTCTAATTTTTCAAAAGAAAACGTGTACATTCTTTTTTATTTAATTGTTGATTTGTTTAATCAGTTAATCGAAAGTTTTACTCATTGAAAAATACGATTAAACAAATCAACAATTCACCGATTCAACTAGAATTGCGTATCCAATTTAATATAATCCAAAAGTTCTCTTTTAATTTGCGGATCTTTAAATCTACCACCAAATTCAGAGGTTACTGTACTGCTTTCGATATCTTTGATTCCTCTGGAATTTACGCAAAGGTGTTTCGCGTCAATCACGCAGGCTACATCTTCGGTTCCAAGTGCTTTTTGTAATTCCTGAACAATTTGCATGGTTAGTCGCTCCTGAACCTGAGGTCTTTTGGCATAATATTCTACAATACGGTTCATTTTGGATAAACCAATAACTCTTCCGTTAGAGATATAAGCCACGTGAGCTCTTCCGATAATTGGCAATAAATGGTGCTCACAAGTAGAATAAACTGTAATATTTTTTTCTACCAGCATTTCACCGTATTTGTAGTTGTTGTCAAAAGTAGAAGCTTTTGGCTGTTTTGAAGGATTAAGACCTCCAAAAATTTCTTTTACAAACATTTTGGCTACTCGGTTTGGAGTACCTTTGATACTGTCGTCCGTCAAATCCATTCCTAAGGTTTGAAGGATGTTTTCAACATCTTTTTTTATTTTTTCTATTTTTTCGTCATCACTTAAGTCAAAAGCATCCGGTCTTAAAGGATTTTTTGCGTTACTGCTAAAGTGATTGTCTCCTATTTCGTCTAAAAAATCTTCGTTATTTATCATTAAAAACTTACTATTAGTATGGGTATTTCTTTTTAAGGCGGTAAAGATAATTAATAAATGGTAAACCTTTTCTATGGTTTTTACTATTTAATTGCGGCTTTTGCTATAAAATTCAAATTGTAGAGAAAATGAGGTTTCTTTTAAATACAAAAGACAATAACACAGTATGTTATTGTCTTTTTGAAATTTTATATTCGAATCTTACTTCTTGTTGTAAACCAAAAGAGCCTCTTTTAAAATGTTTACAGCAGTAACTAAATCTTTTTTGTTTAAAACGTACGCAATTCGAACCTGATTCAGTCCCATTCCCGGTGTTGAGTAAAATCCGGCAGCAGGAGCTACCATAACCGTTTCTCCATTCAGCTCGTAACTTTCTAAAAGCCATTGCGCAAAATCTTCAGAATTGTCGATAGGCAATTGTGCGATGCAGTAAAATGCTCCTTTTGGTTTCGTCACAATAACGCCTTCAATTTTATTCAGTTCTGCGATTAAAGTGTCGCGACGTTCTTTATATTCGGAAATTACCTCGTCAAAATAACTTTGCGGAGTATCTATTGCCGCTTCACATGCAATTTGCTCGATCGTAGGAGGACTCAGACGTGCCTGTGCAAACTTCATTACAGTTGCTAATACCTCTTTGTTTTTGGTTACCAGACATCCAATTCTGGCGCCACACATACTATAGCGTTTAGAAACAGAATCGACCATGATCACGTTTTGCTGAACATCTTCCAGATTCATTACCGAAAAATGTTCGTCGTCTCCGTCGTATAAAAACTCACGATAGACTTCGTCAGCAATCAGGTATAGATCGTGTTTTTTGATTAAGGCTGCCAATTGTCTGATTTCTTCTTCAGAATATAAATATCCGGTTGGATTTCCGGGATTGCAAATTAATATGGCTTTTGTTTTTTTGGTAATGAGTTTTTCAACTTCTTCAATACTTGGTAAAGCAAATGCTGTTTCGATAGTCGAAACTAAAGGAACGACAGTTGCACTTGTTGAAGAGGCAAATGCATGGTAATTAGCATAAAAAGGTTCCGGAATGATAATTTCATCTCCCGGATCAGTAATTGTGGCCAGCGCAAATAGTAAGGCTTCAGAACCACCAGTTGTAACAATGATGTCTTCTGTGTTAACGTTTACATTTTGACGCTGGTAAAATTGAGCTAATTTTTTTCTATAGCTTTCGTATCCGGCTGACGGACTATATTCTATAAGGGTTAAGTCAATATTTTTTACCGCCTCGATGGCCACTTCGGGTGTCTTGATATCCGGTTGACCAATGTTTAAATGATACACTTTGTGTCCTTTTTTCTTTGCTAAATCAGCAAAAGGAGCAAGTTTACGTATCGGTGATTCGGGCATGTTTCTGCCTTTGTGTGAGATTGTTGGCATGGGTTTTATTTATTGAAGTGCAAATTTGCATTTTTTTTTCGAATTTAACGTAAACATTACAGGTACTTATTAATTTGTAGTAATTATCGATATTTTTAGTAATTTTATCTTAAAATTTTATCAATGAGAAAACATTTCATGTTGTTTTTTGGGCTTTTCATAGCTTTTACACTTCAGGCGCAAGAAGATTTTCAAATAGGAAATCGTGCCTCTAAGGTTACCATACCTTTTACATTAATTAATAATCTGGTTTTTATTCCTATAAAAGTAAATGGAGCAGAACTGAATTTCTTACTGGATTCCGGTGTTGAAGAAACCATTTTGTTCAGTATGGAAGAAAAGCAGGAAGTTAGTTTTAAAAATGTTCAGAAAATTAAGCTGAGAGGTTTAGGAAGTGAAAACGAAATTGAAGGTTTGAAATCGACTAATAATGTCTTAGAAACTCATGGTTTAAAATCAAATAACCATTTACTTTATGTTATTTTGGACCAAACTTTTAATTTATCATCGCACATTGGAATTCCGGTGAATGGCATTATCGGATATAAATTTTTCAAAAACAACCTCGTTGAGTTAAACTATCAAAAGAAGAAAATTGTTGTTTATCAGAATAATGAAGAAACTCTTAAAAGACTGAATAAAAAATTTAAAGCAGTCCCGATTACGATCGAAAGAGCTAAACCGTATCTGTACACAACCGCATTTGTGGACAATGTTGCTGTACCCGCAAAAATGTTAATCGATATTGGTAATAGTGATGCTTTTTGGATTTTTAAGAATGATATTATAAAACTGCCGAATAAAAATTTCCCTGATTTTCTGGGGAAAGGTTTCAGTGGTGATATCGAAGGACATCGTGCCAAAATTGAAAAGTTTTCTATCGGTGAGTTTGATTTTAAAAATCCTATCGTGGCTTTTCCGGATTCAACTTCGATTCGAAATGTAAAGATGGTACCGGGACGAATTGGTTCTGTTGGCGGGGAAGTTTTAAAACGATTTACAGTTGTGTTGGATTATGCGGATAAAACATTGTATCTCAAGAAAAATAGTAAATTTTTAGAACCATTTACGTATAACAAGAGCGGAATTACTGTGCAGCACAACGGGCTTCAATGGGTTCAGGAGACGGTTCATTTGGAGACTGTACAGGTTGTTAATTCAATTCAGGAAGCGGGTTATACCGCTAAAAAAGATAATAATTTCAGATATAAGTTTTCATTAAAACCAATTTATGAAATTGTAAACATCCGTAAAAATTCAGCCGCAGAACGTTGTGGGTTGAAAGCTGGAGATGTTATTGTTCGAATTAATCACGCACTTCCATACAAATATACCTTACAGCAGATCAATTCACTTTTAAAGTCGGAAGAAGACGTTTGGATAGATTTAGAAATAGAAAGAAACAGTCTTCTTTTAAAATTTAGATTTAAACTGGAAGATGAATTGTAGAAAAAATTAAATGTTGCTTTTTATTACAGGGATCTTTTGTAAAGATTTAATTATTAAAGTAAGCTTTAACTGTTTAATAAACATTATTATTTTGTTATGTTTGTAAAAAAATAATTGGAGGTTTATGGTTAAAAAAAACGCTAATTTCTTTCGATTTTTATTATCCTTTATTGTCTTACTGATTTGTACGTCAAAAATTCATGCGCAATGTGCGGGAACCGATGCGCAAATAATAATTTGTGATATTGAAGATCCGGTCAATCAATCAATTTCTTTGTTTTCATTATTGGGAGGTACACCAACTCCGGGAGGAACCTGGACGGATAATAATAATCTGAGAGGTCTGGATTCTGCTACAGGAATGTTAAATGCCCAGCTTATTTCAAGTGGGGGAACTTACCAATACACCTATACCGTAACAACGCCGGGATGTGTGGTAGATAAAGCGACTGTAACCTTAACTATTGGCGCATATTCAGGAATTGGAACTGAAGCTACAATCTGTAATGACAGAGGAGAGTACAATCTTTTTACGGCATTTAATAGTGTTATTATGGGGCCGCATTCCAACGGAACATGGAGGGATAGTAGCGGTAGGATTGTAAGATCTACGTTCACGGTACCAAAGGTACAAGTGAAGACCACTTATAATTTTACGTACACAGTGCCGCCCGTACTGGCATGCGAATCAGCACCACTTACTTCTGCAGTGAAGATAACGGTTGTAAGGAAACCGGAAGCCGGAGATCCAACAGATAAAGAATTATGCGGCACGACTGATTTAGGACCTTATGCTAATTTTGACCTGCACGACCTGCTTTCAGGGGAAGATATGGGAGGTAAGTGGAGTGGTCCCGGTATTACCGCGTCAACAGGTCATACCGTTAATCTTCAGGCATTGTTTGCTACATCCGGAGCGGGAGAGTACTCCTATACCTACACTGTTTTTGCGGTTCCGGATCAGAATATCTGTGAAAATGATAGTGAAACGGTAAAAATTACACTGGAAAAGAGATTAGATTTTACCGGCGCAAGGGTCTTGGTTGATTCAGATATTTGTGAAGATAAAATTGCAACGGCATCCTATACCGCAAGAATTATGCAAGGGCCGCAAGTAATTCCGAACGGAGAATATGAAGTTCAGTATACTATAACAGGACCTACCGTTGCATCAGCAACTGTAAAGGCTAATTTTACTAATGGGGTATTGATATTTCCGCTTAGCTCTGCTTATTTTAAGCAAATAGGCACATTTACGCTTACTGTGACTAGCATTATAGCTACATCCAGTAAAAAATTATGTACCAATATAATTAATAATTTATCAGACGATTTAATCATTAGTCCGTTGCCGCGTTTAGATGGAGCCATTTTAACTACTAGTCCAATTTGTCAAAATGAGGCAGCAATAATTCAGCTTTCAAATGCTTCGTTATTGGCTAATGGAACTTACAGAATTACTTATAATCTGACAGGAGATAATGTTGTTACTGGAAGAACAGTAAATATTACAGTTTCCGGTGGGAATGCAAACTTTGTAATTCCGGCGAGTTTAAATGTAAAAAGCGGATCGTCAGCAATTACGATAACAAGTATTACAAACATTACGAATCCATCTCCCCAATGTGCGAATATAGCCAATGTAAAAGGGAATCAGATTATTAATCCTTTGCCAGATGGGACAACTATTGTCGTACAGGTCGAAAACTTTTGTTTTGGAGAGTCAGTTCCTGTAGCTGTTTCCGGATTAGGAAATTTAACAGACATTACGCTCTCTTACACGCTTTCTGATAGTAATTCTTCTGCATTACAGACCGTTGTTTTAGCAGTTACAAACGGGAAAGCTACTTTTGTTATTCCTCAGGAATTGCTTTTAAATACAGGTTCAACAAGAATTAAAGCTCTTAATGTGAAGAACAATGTGACATCCTGTGATATTGATTTGGTTAATGTGTCGGACACTTTTATGTTAAATGCAATTCCTGACGCTCCGCTTGCAGCTAGTCCGCAGATTTTTTGTAAAGTAGAGGGAGCGGTAATCACAAATTTAACACCACGAGGAACTCAGTACAAATGGTATAGTTCTGCAACGGTAACTACGCCACTTGCAGATACCTATGTTTTAAAAACAGAACAGCTTTATGTAAGAGAGATTTCTGCTGCAAATTGTCTTTCTGCGCCAACTCCCGTTTCAGTTGTGGTAAACGATACGCCGGCTCCAACCCTGAATTCAGGTGGGGAAAATTTTTGTGGTTTAAAAAATCCAACGATTGCAGATTTATCAAAAGCGACCAATGTATCTTCGACAGTTGCGTGGTATGATGCCGAAAATAACGGTAATTTATTGACTTCAACAACTTTGCTTCGCGACAAGGCAACTTATTACGGTTTCGATCTTTCGATTGTAACCAGTTGTATTTCTGATAATTATTTAGGGGTTACAGTTTCTTTGTTCGATTGTAATCCGGATGAATATGCTTTTTTTATTCCGGACGGATTTTCACCAAACGGAGATAACGTAAATGATACTTTCAGGATTCCGGATATAGAATTTTTATACCCGGATTATACTCTTGAAATCTTCAACAGATATGGAAATGTAATGTTTAAAGGAAATAGAAATAAACCCAATTGGGACGGAAGAAATTCCGAATCGGCCGGTTTTGGTGACGGAATTGTGCCAAATGGAGTCTATTTTTATGTGGTCAATTTTAATAAAGACAACAGACGTCCGCAGCAGGGCCGACTTTACCTGAACAGATAGTTTCTTTTTATAGTATTTAAGATAAGTTTCAAATGAAAAAAGTACTACTTTTTATAAGTTTCCTCTTTTGTATCACATCAGCCTCAGCCCAACAGGATCCTGAGTACACCCATTATATGTACAACATGAGTGTAGTCAATCCTGCTTATGCGACAGGAGTTCCTGCTATGATGAATTTTGGAGGATTGTACAGAACGCAATGGGTTGGAGCCGTTGGAGCGCCTAAAACTTTTACCTTTTTCGGACATACAGCTTTAAGCGATAAAATTGAAGTGGGATTATCATTGGTTTCAGATGATATTGGTGATGGAGCAAAAAAAGAGAATAATTTTTATGCTGATTTTGCCTATGTCTTAAATCTGGGTGGAAAAAATAAACTTTCGCTTGGACTAAAAGCAGGTTATACATCGCTCCAAAGTAATTTCAACGGGTTTAAATTAGAAAGCGGGAATGCGGCCAGTGATTTGGCTTTCGCCGAAAATGTAAATGTCACCAAGCCTAATATTGGAGTGGGAGCCTATTACTTCAGAGATAATTTTTATGTTGGATTGTCTGTACCCAATTTGTTGAGCACGAAACACCTTGAAGAGAAATCCGGAATCAACGCTTACGGATCAGAAGCCATTCATACTTTTTTAACGGCAGGATATGTTTTCCAACTCAATGATAAGGTTAAATTAAAGCCCGCTTTTATGTCAAAATTTGTTCCGGGAGCGCCGATTACTTTAGACTTGACAGCCAATGTTTTGTACAATAATAAATTTGAATTGGGTGCAGCCTATAGAGTAAACGATGCTGTAAGTGCTTTAATGAATATAAATGTAACGCCAACTTTAAGAGTGGGCTATGCTTACGATCATACTTTATCGAATATGGGTAGGTTTAATTCAGGGACACACGAAATTATGCTGCTTTTTGATTTAGACTTATTAGGCAAAGGATATGATAAATCGCCAAGATTCTTTTAAAATGAAAAACAGGAAAAAATTACTCGTTATTATCTTCGTATTTTTAATACAGTTTTTACAGGCTCAGGATTTTGAATTGGCCAGAGCCAAACGTTTTTTTGATAAAACGCATTATGCTGAAGCCATTATTTTATATGAAAAATTAGCAGAAAATAAGCCATCGCAGGAAGTGATCAGGAATCTGGCAGACTCTTATTTTTACACTAACGATTTGATAAAAGCACAGCGTTATTACCGACTTTTGATCCAAAATTATGGTAATGGTTTAGATCGGAATTATTATTTCAGATATGCTCAGACTTTAAAAGCAAGCAACAGTTATGACGATGCCAATGCAGCTTTAAAGGAGTATTATTCAAAATCAAATGATAGTGATGCAGTTTCTAATTTTGAGAAAGAGTTAAAAACTCTGGAGAATGTTTCGGCAATAGGGAAACGATATGAACTTAAAAATCTGGCAATCAATACTCCTAATTCAGAGTTTGGAGCGGTAAAATATAATGAAAACCTGGTTTTTGCAGGAGTAAAATTAAAGCCCGGATTGTTGGATAAAAAATTCAAATGGGACAATGAAACGTATTTGAATCTGGTGTCGATTCCTCTTAAAAACAGTAATTCCGCGGATTCTATAGTGCATTATTTTGCCAAAGAGTTAAAAAGCGGGATGCACGAGGCAAACGCGGTTTTTACGAAAGACGGTAAAACGATTTATTTTACGCGCAACAATTCTAAGAACAAAAGCAAGAAAACAAACGAACAGAAAATTTCGAATCTTCAAATCTTTAAAGCCGAGCTGGTGGAAGGGAAATGGAAAAATGTAACGTCTCTTCCGTTTAACAGTTCAGAATATTCAGTCGAACATCCCGCTTTGAGTCCGGATGAAAAAGTATTGTACTTTGCATCAGACATGCCGGGGACTTTGGGTTCGTTTGATATCTATTCGGTAAACATTAATAAAGGAGCATTTGATACACCTCGAAATTTAGGGCCAACCATTAATACCGACAAAAGAGAGCAGTTCCCCTTTGTTTCAACAGATCAAAAACTCTATTTTTCTTCTGACGGACATTTGGGTTATGGGTCACTTGATGTTTTTGTTTCCGATATTAAAGGAAACGAATACAGTAAGCCGGTGAATGTGGGGCAGCCTTTGAATTCAAATGGGGATGATTTTTCTTTTAATATCGATGCCGATACCAAAGTAGGTTATTTTTCTTCGAATAGAGAGGGAGGAAAAGGGAGCGATGATATTTATCAGATTAAAGAAATCAAAGATCTAATTGTAGAAGATTGTAAACAATTCATCGCAGGAATTATTACAGATGTTGATACCAAGCTGCCTTTAGAAAATGCAACAGTGACTTTACAGAATTCAGATCAGAAGGTTTTGAATACAACGATCACCACCACAGATGGGAAGTTTAGTTTTACTGTTGATTGCGAAAGTTCGTTTACTGTTTTAAGTTCCAAAGAAAAGTATACAAGCGAATCGAGAATCATATCTTCCGGAAAAACCAGAAACGCAAGCCATGATGCTTCGATGGCATTAAGATCTTTGGAGGTTATTAAACAAGAGGAGTTACAAACTGCTGAAAAGAAAAGACAGGAAGAACAGCAGCTTGCAGAAAAGAAAAGACAAGAGGAAGAAATTGATACAAAACGAAGAAAAGAAAGAGAAGCATTGGCTGCTATTGCTTTAAAAGAAGCTGATAAAAAGGCGAAGGCAGACGAAATTATCGCAAAAGACATTAGAAAGAAAGAGAAAACTGCTCAGATTCTTGCACAGGAAAAAGATGTGGTAAAAGACAATAAAGGCAGATTAATCATTAAAACTGATCCGATTTATTTTGATTATAATTTGTGGTACATCCGAAAAGAATCTAAAGTTGTATTAGGGCGTGTGGTCGAATTAATGAAGAAATATCCAGACATGGTAATCGAAATTGGATCACATACCGATTCAAGAGGAAATGAAAAGTTTAATGCCAATTTATCTCAAAAAAGGGCCAGTTCGACCAGAGATTTTATATTAGAGTCAGGTATTAACGCCAGAAGGGTGACGGCTAAGGGATATGGGGAATCGGTACCTATTGTGAAATGCAACCCCGATGAGGCGTGCTCAGAAGAAGAACACGAATTGAACAGAAGAAGTGAATTTGTAATTAAGGACTTATAAGTACAATAGTAAAACCAACCCGACAGATTTTTAAAACCTTGTCGGGTTTGATGTTTAAAAAATTAGTTGAGAACCCTTTCTTTTGGCTTCTTTTTTATTTAATTTTATAAAATAACAACGATTAAAATAAAAATAATTATGAAAAACCTAGTTGTATCCTGCTTGCTTGTGGCTTGTATCGGACTTCAAAGCTGTAAAAACAATGAAAATCAGAAGGCGGCTGAAGCAGCTAAAGCAGATGCTGAGACCATCGTAAGTACAGAATGTTACAAAGCTATATATGAAAAAGATATTATCGATTTAAAAGTAAACACGCTAAAAAATGGAAAGATAAGTGGTAACATGACTATGAAAGTTTCCGCGGCAACAGAAAGAGTGGGAGAACTTACAGGAGAATTTCGCGGAGACACCTTATTTGCCGATTATACTTTTCAAGAGGTAACCAACAAGAATAAAACTTTTAAAAATCCAATGGCATTCTTAAAGAAAGACAAAAGACTTATTTTAGGTAACGGGACGATGCAGACGACTATGGGAGTTACTTACCTGGTTAAAGATAAACCAATCGATTTTGATCGTGTAAAATATAAATTTGATGCTGTCGAGTGTACTGAGAAAGCAAAATAATGACCTCTAAAAATAAATCCGACAGACTTTTAAAACCTGTCGGATTTAGTTTAAAAATGCGGATAAAAAAAACCGCTTCTTAATTGTGGAAGCGGTTTTGCTATTTTTTAGATTTAATTCTTTATAAAACTTCACCTTTGATTTTTAAGGCAACTCTACCGTCAGGGTAGTTTACGGCATTCGTTTCAACGGTTATTGTTTTACGAATCGGACCGGAAACCATGTTGTATTTTACATCAATTTTACCTTTTTTTCCTGGCATAACTGCTGCTGCGGGTTTGGTAACAACTATAGAACTTACAGTAGATTCAGCACCGGTAATCAAAAGTGGGGCATCACCTGTATTGGTAAATTCAAAAGAGCGAACTCCGTTGTCACTTTTCGAAATTTTTCCATAATCAATTGTATTGTCTTGGGCTTCAAATTCAATTTTTGGGCCGTTTTGTGCATAACTTATTGTACTAAACAATACGACTGCAATAAAAGAGGCTACATTTTTCATTTCAAATTTTTTTTAAGTTGTAAGTAAATATACATTCTTTTAATTAACACACAAATTATTAATTCGCTTTTTATAGTGTACTTAATTATTTACTTTTGCTGTCAATAATTAGTACAAAAATTGAACCAGTTTTTCTGTTTAATTGTTTAGACGTGTATCTGCTTCATCGATTGATGATTAGCAAAAGATGTAATTACAGTAACAAAACGATTAAACAAATAAGCAAATTAACGATTAAACAACCCTAGTAAATGACAATTCCAGCACAATTTGACGCTAAGACGATCGAGAACAAATGGTATGATTACTGGATGAAGAACAACTATTTTCATTCAGAACCTGATCACAGAACACCATATACAATTGTAATTCCGCCACCAAACGTCACAGGAGTCCTTCACATGGGGCATATGCTGAACAATACTATTCAGGATGTTTTAATTCGTAGAGCGCGTCTTAAAGGTTTTAACGCCTGTTGGGTTCCGGGAACGGATCATGCTTCTATCGCGACAGAAGCAAAAGTAGTACAGAAATTAAAAGCGGAAGGAATCAATAAGAATGATTTAACCCGTGAAGAATTTTTAGCACACGCCTGGGAATGGACGGATAAATACGGCGGTGTAATCTTAGATCAGCTTAAAAAATTAGGAGCTTCCTGCGATTGGGAAAGAACTAAATTTACAATGGATCCTGATATGTCAGCATCTGTAATTCGCTCGTTTGTAGATTTGTACAATAAAGGGTTAATTTACAGAGGATACCGAATGGTAAACTGGGATCCGGAAGCAAAAACAACGCTTTCTGACGAAGAAGTAATCTATGAAGAACAACAAGGAAAATTATTTTTCTTAAAATATAAAATCGAAGGTTCAGAAGATTTTCTGACGATCGCCACGACACGTCCTGAAACTATTTTTGGAGACACCGCGATCTGTATTAACCCAAATGATGAGCGTTTTGCACATCTAAAAGGGAAAAAAGCTATCGTTCCAATTTGTGGAAGAGTTATTCCGATTATTGAAGACGAATATGTAGATGTTGAATTCGGAACCGGATGTTTAAAAGTAACTCCGGCACACGATATGAATGATAAAACTTTAGGAGAGAAGCACAATCTTGAAATCGTTGATATCTTTAATGAAGATGCTACATTAAATAGTTTCGGATTGCATTATCAGGGCAAAGACCGTTTTGTGGTTCGTACTGAAATTGCAAAAGAATTAGAGGAAATTGGAGCTTTGGCTAAAACCGAAATCCATTTGAATAAAGTAGGAACCTCCGAAAGAACCAAAGCGGTAATCGAACCAAGATTATCTGACCAATGGTTTTTGAAAATGGAAGAGTTGGTAAAACCGGCAATTAAGTCCGTTTTAGAAACAGGAGACATCAAATTGCATCCAAAACGTTTCGAGAACACTTATGCGCATTGGTTAAACAACATCCGTGATTGGAATATCTCACGTCAGTTATGGTGGGGACAACAAATTCCGGCTTATTATTATGGAGATGGAAAAGAAGACTTCGTAGTAGCAGAAACTATTGAAGAAGCTTTAGTTTTAGCTAAAGAGAGAACATCTAACAACTCATTGACAGCAGCTGACTTAAAACAAGATGTTGACGCGTTAGATACCTGGTTTTCATCATGGCTCTGGCCAATGTCAGTTTTTGGTGGAATTATGGATCCGGAAAGTGCAGATTATAAATATTACTATCCAACAAATGACTTGGTAACAGGTCCGGATATTTTATTCTTCTGGGTAGCCAGAATGATCATTGCAGGTTACGAGTACGCAGGTGAAAAACCATTTACAAATGTGTATTTAACCGGTTTAGTTCGTGATAAACAACGTCGTAAAATGTCTAAATCATTAGGGAATTCACCTGATCCTTTAGATTTGATCGATAAATTTAGTGCAGATGGAGTTCGTGTAGGATTGCTTTTAAGTGCTTCTGCTGGAAACGATATTATGTTTGATGAAGAATTATGCAATCAGGGGAAAGCATTTTCAAACAAAATCTGGAACGCTTTTAAATTAATCAAAGGATGGGAAGTTTCCGAAACGATTCCACAACCTGAGTCTTCAAAAGTAGCCATCGAGTGGTACGAAGCAAAATTGCAGCAAACCTTAGTTGATATTGAAGATAATTTCGAAAAATACAGAATTTCAGATTCATTGATGGCCATTTATAAATTGGTTTGGGATGATTTCTGTTCGTGGTTCTTAGAAATGATTAAACCGGCCTATCAACAGCCAATTGATAAAGGAACGTTTGATAAAGCGATCGAAATGTTAGAAAGCAATCTGAAATTGCTGCATCCGTTTATGCCATTCTTAACCGAAGAAATTTGGCATTTACTTGCTGACAGAACTCCGGAAGAAGCTTTAATCGTTTCGACCTGGCCAGAATTAAAACCTTTCAACGCCAGTTTAATTTCAGATTTTGAAAGTACAATTGAAGTAATTTCAGGAATCCGAACAATTCGTAAGGATAAAAATATTCCGTTTAAAGATGCGATCGAATTGAAAGCAATCAACAGTGAGAATATCACAACCTATTTTGACTCTATCGTTACGAAGTTAGGCAACATTTCAGCTTTCGAATATGTTACAGCTAAAGTTGACGGAGCATTGTCTTTCCGTGTAAAATCAAATGAATATTTCATTCCGATTTCAGGAAATATCAATGTGGAAGAAGAAATTGCTAAACTGACTGCAGAGCTGGTATATACCCAAGGCTTCTTAAAATCTGTTCAGGCAAAATTATCTAACGAAAAATTTGTTGCCGGAGCACCTGAAAAAGTTTTGGCTAATGAAAAACAAAAAGAAGCGGATGCTTTAGCAAAAATTGCTACAATCGAGCAAAGTATTGCCGGATTGAAATAAGCTGCTTTGTAATTAATATTTAACCCGACAGATTTTCAAAAATCTGTCGGGTTTGTTGTTTTTAATCGTCACGAATTCCCGAATTATTCATTTACTCACAGGTAGTAAAAAATAAAATTTGAGAATTCGTGGCTGTTAAAAATAGGTTTATTTTACAGGTTCTCGAAGTATGGTTCTTAATTTTTCAGAAGCTGTTTTTCTAAAGTCAGATAAATAAATTTCATGGTGTAAGCCATTTTGTTCCAGCTGGTGTGCTGTAGAAAACTCCTGTATTTTTTTTAGTGTTTGAGGCTCATTTTCAAAAGGCCCGATATGAAGAACCTGTATGACTTTGCCTTCAGCCATCTCGTAAAATTCAATTGATTTCGCCCGTTCGATTTGTTTTTTAGTGGCAGTACTTTGAATAGCTTCTTCTGTTTGTTCTTTAGTTACGAAATTCGGCATTCTGATCATAATTCTGTAATCCCACTCACTTCGGGGTATTTTTAGCGGAGCTTCATCCATAGAAATGCCTTTGTATTTTTCAGTATCAAAACTCCACAGGGCTTCCAGTTTTGGAACAACAAAATCGTTATTTACGGCTTTCTGCATAAATTTAATAGCATAAGCAGTGGCATACAATGCCTGAATATTCTCTAAGAATTCTTGTCCCGAAGGATCGCCTTTTCCTGTAATCGATAGGTAATTTGTTTTTTCAATATAAACTATCTCGGGATTAGTTTTAGCAGTGTAGTATACTTTGTCGGTTTTTGTTAAATCTAGTTTGCTCATTTTTTTAGTTTTATTACAAATTAAATCACAGAAGGTGACAACAGTATGTCAGCAGAAATATTCTACATTTTTTTCTTTAAAAAAAATAGCCACGAATTCACGAATTGTTTGTTTTTATAGATGGTAAAAGTAAAATTCGAGAATTCGTGGCGATTAAAAATAAGCCGTTATTTTTTATTCCTCAAAACCAAAAATACAGGATAAGAAATTAAAGTGAGAACAACGATTATAGCAAAACCTTTTGGATCGCTGAAAATAAATCCTATTAACAAAGCAATCGAGGCTACAAAGGCAAATATTGTCGTCCAGGGATACCAAAAAGAATGATATGGTCGCGGTAAATTAGGTTCGGTGGCTCTTAGTTTTAAGAGAGAAAGATAAGCTAATCCCCAAACGATAATAGAGATAAAGGCCGCGAAAGAAAATAATACTTCAAAAGAACCTATACAAATTAAAAATAAACTGAAAAGTGACGAAACTAAAAGCGCTACGATTGGTGTTCCTCCTTTATTTACCGTTGTTCCTTGTTTAAAAAAGAATCCGTCACGGCTTAATCCGTAAAGGATTCTTGGCGGAATCATCATAAAAGCATTTAGTATACTGATTAATGAAAAAATGGAAATTACCGTAACAATAATAGCTCCGTTTTCTCCAAAAAGGATCTTAGCAACATCAGCTGCTGCTAAATTTGATTTTGCCAGGGTTTCAATTGGTAAAACATGAAAGAAAGCGGCGTTTACTAAAACATAAATGGCAACAACTAAAAAGACACCGCTGTACAATGATTTGGGAATATTTTTGTTGGGGTTATCATTTTCTTCGGCAAAAAAACAAACACTGTTCCAGCCGTTGTAAGTCCCGATGATCAACTGTAATGATTTGAAAAATCCGAAGATAAGTCCAATTTGAAAGAAAGAATTGTCTGTTTTGATTTTAGGAACTTCAGTACCTGTGTACATAAAACAGGCTATGACCAAGGCTACAAAACATATTACTTTTAAGAAACTGGTAATTTGCTGAATTACGCTGCCGTTTTTTACACCACTTAAATGAATAAGTACAAAAGCAAGTAATAAAGAAATTGCCATCACGGTAGAATAGTTTGAGAGTACAGGAAACAAAATAATGATATACTCACTAATTACAATACAATAAAAAGCAGGCGGTGTTACATTGACGATAAAATCAAACCAGCCGGAAAGAAAGCCTGCATATTCGCCAAATGCTCTTTTAATATAGTTATATGAACCTCCTGCTTTGGGTAACATTGTGGAAAGTTCTGCATAAGAATTGGCTCCTAACAAAACATATAAACCTCCAAAGAGCCATGAAGCAATAATGAGCCAATAATTGTCTAGTAGGGAAGCAATGCTGCCGGGTGTGCGAAGAATTCCAACGCCAATCGTTCCTCCAATTAATACAGCAATATTAAAACTTAAACCCAGGCTTTTTTGCAATTGATTTTTTTTAGTATCTGACATATATCGGAGTTTTGTTTTGGTGAGAATTTTTGTGGAACAAAAGTAATACAATCGGATTACTTTCTTTAGTGAAAACAAAAAACCTCATCTATTGTCAGATGAGGTTTTCTGTTTAAAACCAAACTTTTTGTTTTCATTACTGAAATGCAGCAAAAGTCCGGAGGGTAAAATCTAATTCAAAATTTTAGAATTTATATTTTAAGCTTGTCAAAATTTGACGAGGTGCAATTGGGTTGATACTGTAATTTTCGTGAACAGTATAATTCAATTCATTTGTAATATTAGATAATTTACATAAAACGGAGAATTTTCTCCACTCGTAACCTACAGAAGCATCAATAGTTGTGTAACCTTCGATAGGAATATCTCTGTCTCTAATGGTAACAATGTAAGCAGGGTTTGGTTTTGGATTGGTAGGTGTAGGCTTAACAGCTGTCCATAGATAATCATCGTTCCAACCACCTAAACGGTTACCAATATAGTTAGCAATTGCTCCAAATGAAACTCCTTTAAACATTCCTTCCGGTACTTTATAGAAGAAACTTAGGTTAGCTGTGTTTTTAGGTGTTCTTACAACCTGATCTCCCGCTACAAAACTTCCACTTGTTCCGGAAGTTTTAGTATAACGCATATCATTATAGCTATAACCGGCAATAATATTAAGTCCTTCAATAGGTGTTGCGGTAACATCAATTTCAACCCCTTTACTTTTAGTAGCTCCACCCAATACTTTAATGTTTGAATTCACATTCTCAGTAACACCATCAGCTAGAAATGGTGCGGTCTGAGCCAAATTGCTGTTTGAGATTTGATAAACCGTTAAGTTTGTACTTAACAAGCCCTCAAAGAATTCTTTTTTAATACCTGCTTCGTATTGGTCAATGATCGATGCTTCAATTGTTTGACCGTCAACAGTAAATCCTGTATTTGGTGTAAATGAGTTCGAGTAGCTGGCAAATAATGACATGCTTTTTGTTGGCTGGAAGATAAGACCCACTTTTGGCGAGAAAGCATTGTCTAGTTTTTTAGCTCCAACTTCAGCCTTTGCTTTTTCCGGAGCGACAGTCTGAGTTTCTTTTGCGGTGTCGTAAGTTTCTTTATAATTTGTAGCTTGACCTTCTTGCCAAGACCAACGGATACCGGCTAATACTTTGATTTTTTCTGTAACCGAGATTAAATCCTGAAAGTATGCACCAAAACGATTGGTTTCTGTTTTTGCAATTTGAGTCGCTCTGGCATTAGGAATATCATTTCTTTGCGTTGAAGGATCAAAGTTGAAAAGATTGATAGTATCGTAAATATTTGGATCGTATGTTTTTGGACTTCCGTCAGGGTTTTTGCTTGTTACAAATTTCTTTTCGTTAAAAGCAAAAGTGTATCCTGTGGCAAATGAATTTTCCCAATCAACACCTGTATATATTTGATGTTTTATTGATCCTGTATTGAAATTTCCCTGTAAGCTTAATTGGTCTCCCAATATTTGCTCCAGGTTTTTAGTTTGAGTAAGTCCTCTGTTCCAGAAGCCAGGAGTTGGGTATAATTTAGTATCATCTAAACCTGACATTTGAGCAGTCGATTTTTGACCTCTGTCATAACTTTGATAAGAGCTATTAAAGTTTAGTTTCCAGTTTTTATTGAAATCATGGTTTAATAAAACCGAAGCACTTGCTGATTTTGTAGTACCATTAGACCAAAGTGATCCGTAGAATGCATTACGAGGTAAGTCAAGAATTTGCTTTCCGATAAGTCCTGTTCCAAAATCCGGAGTCCAGTCTGCTGTTAAATAATCCCCTTGTACCGTAATTTGTGTTTTTGAATTGATGATAAAAAGTAAAGACGGGTTTACATATACACGTTCGTTTTTTACTACATCTCTAAAGCTTTCAGAGTTTTCGTAAGAACCGTTTATTCTAAAAGCAATAGACTTGCTAAGAGGACCATAAAAATCGAAAGAAGGTTTGTAGAACGCATAACTTCCAATTTGCATCGATACCTCACCACCTGATTTAAATGAAGGTGTTTTGGTTACCAGGTTTAAGATACCTCCCGGTGCAACGTTTCCGAACAATAAAGCCGAACCTCCTTTTAAGAATTCAACTTTCTCCAGACCGGAAACATCAGGAATGGAACCTGAATTGTAACGGAATCCGTTTTTAAACATATTGTTGGCAGACATGTCATATCCTCTTGAGAAAAAAGATTCCTGTGCACCACCACGAGCAGAACTTACATAAACACCATTAGCGTTTTTAATAACTTCACTTAAACGAATAGCCTGTTGTTGTTCGATTACATCAGAACTAATAACCTGTATGCTTTGTGGGTTGTCCATTGGTTTTAATCCTGAACGAACTGCAGTAACTGGTTTAGGCTCTCTATTGGTTTTAATTAATACTTCATTTAGTATTTCTCCTTTTTTGTTTTTTACCGTGTCATTGGCAGTTGAGGCTGCCTCGTCGCTTGAATAGTTTTGACTGTAAGAAGCAAAACTTATAAAGGATAATGCAAGTAGTAAATTATATTTCATGTTGCTTATTTAGATTTAATAAAAATAAATTTTTGCAAATGTAATATCGAGATACGGTCTTAACAAAATTTTCAGAGTTTTTCTAGATTAAAATTTCATTAGAATAGTCTTAAGATTAGCTTAATATTTTGTTTTATTGGATTTTATTAAGTAAGGAAGAAGATAGAGTGTAAAAGATATTTTAGGTTAAAAAAAGCCTTGCTCATTACGAACAAGGCCTAACTAACTATAAAATGATCAAATAAGGAATGGACTATATTATTTAACGGCAATTAAATAAGTAGCCATTTTCCAGATTTCGTTGTAATTTTTACCATTATGTTCTCCGGCTGCTTTTTCAGTATAAGCAAACTCTACCATATAATTTCCTGACCAAAGCGGTGTAAAAGAGATTTCTCCTTTGTCATTGCTCCATAATTCTTTTTCCCAGCCATTTGGAGCAATTACTTTTATTTTTTGTTTTTTAGCCGCTGCGCCTTCATACAAAGCATTGATGTTTAGTACTGCTTTTTGCTTAGCAGCTGTCACTTCTTTAGCAAAGACACTAATGATATTGGTATTTGCGGCAGCATCATTTCCTTTTGCGGCATTGCCAACGGTAACCGTTGCGCTTGAATTGTAATCTAATTTCATGGTTCCGTATACATCTTTTACTGTATGATGCATCACCACCGTATAAACCCCATCTTCATCTGGTGTAAAAAAGGCCTGATATTTATTTTCTAAGGCTGTAGCGGTAAGTTTTGTTTCTTTTTTTGACGGACTAATTACGACCAGTGAAAAATCTTTTAAATCCGAAAACCATTTTGCCGAAGCTGTAATATCATTATCTGAAAATTCTCCAAAGAAAACGGATATTTCCTGAGCTTTTCCTTTAGCTCCCACTGCTTTAGTTTCGATCCACAAGGCATGAGCAAATAGGGCAGGGCTGGCAACTAACATTAAAAGTAAAAATGTTATTGATTTTAAAGTTTTAGATTTCATAATATGCAATTAATGGGTTAATAATTTCGTATCACAAATGTAAAGTTTAATATTAGTCCGACAATATTTATTTAGAATAATTATGAATAATAAATTGTGAATCTAATTTTAGATTTTCTTCCGAATATCGCCAGCTCGTTTTGTGTCTCCATTTTTTATATATGCTTTTTCTAGTGCGAGAGGTACATTTTTACTTTTCGGATAATACTTTTCGGCATATTTAAAGAAAGTAAGGGCCTGTTGCGGTTTATCAATGTCTAAACAATAATTGCCAATCCAATCCAGATAACTTTCGGTTGGTAGGAAGGTAAAACCGGTTTGCTGAGATAATTTAGCATATTGTTTTTCGACCAGTGTTGGATCAATAACAGCTTGTTTTACCTGAACCAGATGTTCTTCAAAAAGGAATCGTAAACCATCATATTCGGCCGGAATGGGAATGGTTCCGTGATCTTCATTGTCATAAAATTTAAAGCCCCAGCGAAGTTTTTTAGGTTTTTTATCTTTCAGCAATTTTTCAAATTTTCTGATGCCTCTTGCCATATCTGTTGTGGTGTCCTGAGGAATACTTTTTTTATCGGCCATGGCTAAATAAATACTGCGCTGTTCAAAATTTTTTGTATTAAAAAGTGAATCCGCTTTTTTATTCATAAGTTCATTATCCCACCAAAGACTTGGGTCAATAATGATATAAGAATTAAATAATGAGGTATGATTCAACAGAATATTTACGGCTGTTAATCCTCCAAAAGAATGTCCGTTTAAAACATTATATCCCGAAGTTCTGTAATTGGAGTCGATGTAAGGACGTAGCTCTTTCTCTAAAAAAGCGATGAAGTTTTTATTGCCTCCGCTTTGTTGAAACATCTTTTTGTTTTTATCAAAAAAGGCCTGACGATTTGCTTCGGTAGGGGTAAGATCTCTGGTTCGGTTGGTATTGGTTATTCCAACAACTATCATTTGAGGAATACTAGCATAAGGCCCTCGTGCAAGCGATTGCTGAAGTCCGGTAAAGGAATGAAAATTACTCTCGGCATCTAGTAAATAAACAACAGGATATTTTGCAGGAGCATATTTAGTACTGTTGTAATCGGGGGGAAGATAAACCCAGAAGTTTCGTTCTTCATTTAATGCTTTAGAGAATAGATGATGTTTACTGCCAATAGAGATGCTGTCTTGCGAAAATGAAGGCGTAAACCCAAAAAGGCATAGCAATAAAATTGTTTTTTTCATTTTTAAACTGATTGTGTTTTTTTCTTTTTATTCTGACGTCCGTACCAAATTAAAAAACCTGTCACGGGAAGAAACATGCATACAAGTCCCACAAGTAAAGTCAGTGTTTTTCCAATCCATCCGGCCCAAAAACCAATGTGGAGATTCATCGTTGTGTCGTCAATATCTAAACCGTTCATTACTTTTACGGGTATTTCAAATTCCTGGCCTGTATAGCGATTAAGCACAAAAGTTTTCCCGTTTTGAACGCCTTTCAAACCAATATCTTCGGCGGTAACTGCAAATAAACTGGTAATGCTGTCTTTTGTGGCAATCGATAATTTGACTTGTTCGATCGTTTTGTCTTTTGCAAATAATCGTTCTATTATTGGGTTTAATGCTGCAAATGTTTTAGTACTGTCATATTCAGGTTTGATGTCGCGAAATTTGGAGTAAGCGCGCGGCATACCTCCAAATACTTTTTGCGTCGCTGAGTTTAAAGGTTTATTAACAATAATTAAACCGGTAATAGTAATCAACAAGGCGGGCAATAGGTTGTAAAATCCTGGAACATTGTGTAAATCGTAGTTGAGTCGCTTGAAACTGGCATTTTTCTTAATAGTAAAGCTTTGCAGTTTAGTAGATCGGTTCCATTTTTTTGGCCACCATAAGATAAGTCCCGTAATTAATTCGATTAGAAAAATCCAAACTGAAATTTCTATAATTAAATTTCCGATATCTCCAAAAGGAATATGACCGCTGTGAATGTGGGCAATGACATAAAAGAAATCATAAGCCTTTCCGGAAGTTAAAACTTTACCTGTGTAGGGATCGATCCATGAAAATTGCAAATCTCGGTCTTTGGTCGACGAAGCCATTTTAATGGTTCTTTCGGGATCTCTATAGGTAATAAAATAACTGGGTTTACGATCTGGCAGTTGTGTTTTGAAAGCCCTTATAATTTCTTCCGGAGTCAGTTTTTGTTCTTTTACTTCAGAAACATATAAGGAATCATAAGCCAGTCCATCAATAATATTATCGCAAAAGATAAATAATACTCCTGTAAGCGCTACAATAAATACAATAATTCCGGAAGTAAGTCCTAACCACAAATGCAGCCAATGATTCAGCTTACTCCATTTGCTTTTTTGTTTGTTTTTTTTGATTGTATTTCCAGACATACTGTAAAACGATAAAAACCAAGCTACAATTGATAAGATATGATAGCTTGGTTATAACTAATTAAAAAGAATTAAAATTTAAAAGTAAGATTAGCTACTAATTGTCTTGTTGGCATCATATTAGCCCAATAATCTGCTGACCAATATTCTTTGTTCGCAAGATTATTGACTTTTAGACCTAATCTAAATTTTTGTTTTTCATAGAAGACACTGGCATCTAATGTAGTGTATCCGTTTGCTGTAAAAGTATTGGCATCATTTAAATAGCTATCACTTTGAGTGTTTCCGCCAAAACCAAAACCAACTCCTTTGGCTTGTCCGTCTAAGATTTTATAGCTAATCCAAAAATTAGCAACATTAGCAGGAGTAGAGTAAGGTTTTTTTCCTTCAAGACTTGGGTTTGCTTTGGTGTATTCACTTTGGTTATAACCGTAACCTACAATAATATGTAAACCTCTAAACGGATTTGCAATCAAATCGGCCTCAAAACCTTTACTGCTTTGCGTTGCATCCTGAACAGAAAATAAAGGATTGTTAGGATCTGTACGCAATTTGTTTTTTACTTTAATATCATAGTAGCTCAAAGTACCGTTTAGTTTTCCTCCCAGTAATTCAATTTTTACACCACCTTCTAACTGGTTTGCTTCTTCAGGTTTAAACTCTGTCAAACCATTTGGATTGTCTGCAGTTGGTGCTGGCGACACATTGCTGAATCCGTTCATATAATTTCCAAAAACCGAAACTTTGTCTTTAATAACCTGATACACTAAACCAAATTTTGGAGAAACAGCATTCTGATTGTACTGTGCAATTTTGTTTTCGTAATGATCAAAACGCGCGCTGGCCATAGCAATAAAACGATCGGTAATATTGATCACATCCGAAGCATAAAAACTTAATGTTCTAAAATCTCTGGTGTTAACTACAGTTGGCGCCGTCATATTGGCAATAAGCTGTTTGTATTTTTCCATATTGATAAAAGCAGCATTTCCGTTGATGGTAAGAGCAGGATTTGCAACAGCGGCATCATAATTATTAATGAGCCATCTGTTATCATTTGTACTGATATAGGTGTAATCGATCCCTAAAAGTAATCGGTTTTTAAGGCTTCCAATATTGAAGTTCCCGATGAAGTTTTGTTGAATTTGCGAAGTTTTAAAAGTACTGTTGATGTTGTACAATCTTCGTTGTAAAGTAATACCAGAGTTCGCAGCCGTATTGATCAGCAAGAACAAATAATTGGCTTTATTGTCGGTAAAAGCATTAGAAAAATTAGTTTGCGAAATCCATTGATCTGATAATTGATAGGTGGCTTTTGCAAAAATATTGGTGTTTTTTGCTTCCGATTGTAAATCGTCTGTCGCATACGATTTTTTGAAATCAAAATGTAAATCATTCAGACTTTTTACTGGTGGTGTACCGCTTCCTAAACCAATAGAAGTTGAATTACGGTTTCCTTGATACAATTCTAAATCAAAGTCAAAGGTCAAACGGTCACTGGCTTTATAAGTAAAGGAAGGAGCCACTACAAAAGTGTGGCTTTTGCCATAATCCTGCCATGTTTTTTGGTTGTCTAAAGCGGCGTTAACCCTAAAAAGCATTGTTTTTTCTTCATTAAGAGGTGTATTAAAATCGATAGTTGTACGACTCAGAGCCCAGCTTCCGGTCGTATAACTTACTTCACCTTTCATAACGTCAAAAGGCTTTTTAGTCACTCTGTTGATAAGACCGCCATAAGTGGTTAAGGACGAACCAAACAAGGTTGCCGATGGCCCTTTGATTACTTCGATACTTTCCAAGTTTACAGGATCACTCATCGTTACCCAGTTTGTGTTCATTCCGTTACGGATTGATCCTGCTGCCGATGAACCGCTAAAACCACGCATTCTTAGACTTAATCCGACTCCTCCTGAGCCCACGCTTTGTGTAACGTTGTTTAGTCCCGGAGCCGAGTTTAAAGCACTTCTGAAATCAACTGCTATTTGTTCTACAAAGAGTTCTTTGGGAACGACGGTATACACTTGCGGGTTTTCAAGATTTGCAATCGGTAATCTCGCGACATATTCACTTTGTTTTTTAGCAAATTTTTTGGCGGCAGAAACAACCACAACTTCCTGTAATTCTTTTAAAGAAGATTCTAATTGAAATGAAACCGTTGAGGTTTCGTTTGTACTGACTGTAATTTGCTGTTTTGATGGAATATGTCCCATCATATTAATTTCGATTTCATATGTTCCTGTAGGCACCTGGCTTAAAATAAAAACACCATTTTCATCTGTGAGGGCTGACTTCTTTAATTTTGGTATTGTAATATTTACGGAGGAGGCAAGGTGGTCATCTGAAGTAATTACAGTTCCTTTTATAGAACCGGTACTTTGTTGAGAAAATGCATTCGTAATGAAAAAACAAACCAGAAGAAGCATGTAAATGGGGGTGGTTAAGATCTTTTTTACCCTTGGTATAATAAAAAGCATACTATATTTATTTAGATTGGTTATAAATTGATAATTTTACGCAAAAGTAATATGTTAATAAAAACATAATAAACGCAATAAGGATTAATATAAACGCAATAAGGATTTAAATGAAATCGTCTTGTAATTAGTAAGTTATAGACTGTTATTATGCGTTTAAACCCGTCGCAGCAAATAAAATGTTAGCAATGAAAACAGTGATGAGAAGTGATATTTTTAAGCGAGAACTGGTTGTTGTAAATGATCCTATTCGGTTTAATAAGGAAGATCTTGTCGAGAAGAAAATCAATTATAATTACAAAGGAATTAGAGGAGTCATTACCGATATAATGTTAGATGGGGTCCATTTGGTGGCAAGAGATCTAATAATAGAAAATGAATTTTACTCGATTGAAGTAGAGCACGATTTTTCGTTCATAAAGCTTCATATTGAAATGGAGGGTGATAATGAATACTGCCCCGAGAATGCATCAGACAGAGGGATTTATATTCCGCAGGGACACTATAATTTGTTTTATTTACCCAAAATAAAGGGCATTTTAAATTATCGGACTAAAAGAAGAAAAACGCTCGAAATCACATTTACGGCATCCTATTTAGAGCAGCTGTTTTACCCAAATTTAAAAACCACCATTCCGCTTTTGGCAGAAGCAATAGCTACTCATACCTCATACGCAATGTGGGATACAAGCAAAAGTATTTCGCCTAAACTGAATGTTTTGATAGAAGATATCTTGCAATGTTCGTACTCCGGAGCCATTAAAAAAGCTTTTCTGGAATCAAAAGTAGTAGAGATTCTTTCGTATTTATTTACCATTATAAATGAAGAAGAAAATACCAATGTAAGCGTAGAACTTAGTGCATGCGATTATGTTAAAATCCTTGAAGTCGAAAATATTTTAAAAACACAATTTAAAGAAAAACATACTTTAGCGAGTATTGCATCGCAGGTAGGACTGAATAATTTTAAAATTAAAAAATATTTTAAGATGGTTTTTAATGCTACTGTTTTTAATTATTTGACGCAGGTGAGAATGGAATATGCGAAACAAATGATATTAGAAAAGGATCTCCCGATATCTGTTGTTTCTGAAGAATTAGGTTATAAAAACCCGCACCATTTTACAGTGGCTTTCAAAAAAACGTTTGGATATCTGCCCAGTAAGCTAAAAAAATAAAAGGGACTAATCTTTTAAATTAGCCCCTTTTTTATCTTTATTGGATAGTTTATATTAGAATTTGTACGCAAAACTGGCTACAACATTTCTGGGTTTTTGTGGATTTAGAGTAGACCACCCACCATTGAAATAATCTTTATTAGCAATATTGTTAATGTTAAAAGCTACTCGGAATTTATTTGAATTATAGAAAACCGAGCCATTGATTACAGTATAATCCGGCAATACAAATTTTCCGGTTTTAGAACTGTCCAGAATGGCATTTTCACTGGCATAATTTCCTCCAAAACCAATACCGAAATTCTCTAATGTGCCTTCTTCAAATTTATAAGTAGCCCATAGGTTTACTAAGTTTTTAGGACCTGACCAAAATGGTCTTTTGCCTTGCTCCAGCCAAACATTTCCAACATCACCTTTCGTAATTTTACTGTCGTTGTAGCTGTATCCGGCAATTATGCTTAATCCTTTTATTGGTGCAGCATTCAGGTCAAATTCAAAACCTTTGCTTTGCGCTTCACCACCCTGCGAGCTGTACAATGGATTACTGGTCACTAAATTGGCTACATTAATATTATAGTAACTCACAGTAGCATTTAATTTATCTTCAAAAATAGTTGCTTTAACTCCAAATTCCAATTGATTGGCATGTTCCGCTTCGAAAGTTTTAGAACCGATTAAATTACCATCAGTATCATAACTTACAGCTGGAGCAATGTTTCTGAAGCCATTCATGTAATTAGCAAATACGGCTAACTTATCTTCGACTGGCTGGTATAATAATCCGAATTTTGGAGATAAAGCCGTTTGTGTATAATCGTCATTTTTATTTTTGATGTCACCCTTCGTATCAAAATAATCAACTCTTAAACTAGCCATGGCCAACAATTTAGAAGTGATGTTAAGCACATCAGACGCATAGACGCTATAAGTTGCATCCTTCGGATTGAAGTTTCCGGCCGGTTCATTTGCCAGAAGTTTATCAACAGACGTTTGGGTCAGATAATAAGGATTGGCAGCATTCAATTGTCTCACTTCACCCTGTGCTGTGATGTTGTAAAGTTTACCATAACCGGATCCGCCAGACATTACATTTCTTTCAAAATAATCGAAACCGGCAACAAGACGATTGCGCATTGATCCAATTTTAAAATCGCCAATGAAATTCTGTTGAATATCAGTTGTTATGGTTTGTGATTGTTCTTTGGTGATATTAAATCCAAAATCTTTATTTCCATCTTCATTGTCATAGATATAAGTGTAATAACCTCTTGATTTTGATGAACTTCTGGATAAAACCGTTTGCGAAGTCCATTGCTCAGAAATTTTATAAGTCATCTGTCCCTGGAGACTGTATCTTGGATTTTTTATCGATAGATCGTTGCTGTAAAATGATAAATCGGTATTATAGTTTAATTCAGCCAAGTTAGCATATTGCAAAGCGGAATCTCTGCCTAAAAATAGCATTGACGGCGTTGTTTTTTCTTCCAGCATTAATTCCGTATTGATCAAAAAGGAAAGCTTATCGTTTACTTTATAAGAAAGGGAAGGAGCTACAAAAAAGGAAGTACGAAATCCGGCATCCTGAAAACTGTTTTCGGTTTGATAAGCAGTATTAATTCTAAAAAGAACATTATCGGCATCGTCTAGCGGTGTATTGATATCGGCAGTGACCCTGTTTAATCCAAAACTTCCGGCCAGATAAGATACTTCACCGCCAAAGCCACTATATGGTTTTTTGGTAACGGTATTAATAAGTCCGCCATAGCTCACTAAACTACTGCCAAATAAAGTTCCGGATGGACCTTTTATGACTTCGATGCGTTCAACGTTTGCCGGATCTAAACTTCCGTTTGTTAAACCCGGTAATCCGTTTACAATATTGGCCTGGACTTCAAATCCACGAAGACTATAATACGAACCACCATCACCGCCACGACCTGTAGATTCCCATAATTTTTGAATTCCGGGAACATTTTTTAAGGCATCCTCATAATTTGTAATGGCTTGCTCCTTAATTAATTCAGATGAAACAATGTTGTAAACCTGTGGATTTTCGACATTTTTTAAAGGCATTTTCGAAACATAAGTACTTTGCTTAGGAAAAGCTTTTCCTCGATTATTGGTAATGATTACCTCTTTTAACTGTTTGTTTGAAACCTTCAATTGTAAGTTAAGTGTTGTAGTTTCATTGATCGAAACAATTACTTCCTGTTCCAGAGTTTCATAACCGGCTAAAGAAACTTGCAAAGTATAGGTGTTTGGTCTTACCCTGTTAAATTCAAAAGCGCCGTCTTCATTACTGGTGGTACCGTATTTTGAACTTTTCAGGATAATGTTAACACCAACAGCCAGTTCACCATCTGATGTTGTTATCGTTCCTTTAATCTTTCCGGTGTTTTGCTGAGCAAAAGCACTGATAGAAAAGAGTAAAAAGAGATAGATTACGAATTGCGAATTTTTAATTCGTTTTTTAAAGTAGTTCATGATTTTTTTGATTGGTTAATGTTATCAGTGAATAATTGTAGGAAAATAATAAGCGATTAATTTTCTTTTAAATGCAAACACCTCTAAAGCAGAGGTGTTTTTTTATTGTAGATGCTGTTAAAACTTAAGGGTTAAGTTTACTAATAAGTTGGCAGGAGTTTGCGCCATTCCGTAAGAATCCCAGTATTTTTTATTGTTTATGTTGTTGAATTTAATGCCGATTCTCCATGTTGGCTTATCATAAAATAGGGTCGCATTGTAAACAGAATAAGATGGGCTGTAAAAACTTTCATCTTCAAACTTGTATTGTTTGTCTACGTAGTTGCCTCCAAAACCAAGTCCTAAATCTTTTAATTTGTTTTGAAACTTATACGATATCCAAAAATTAACTACATTTTCCGGAGCTCCGCTGGCTTTATTTCCTTCAATAGCGGCATCTGATGATTTTACGATGCGATTGTCATTATAAGCATACCCAAGCATAGCATTTAAACCTGCAACCGGATTGGCAATAAATTCAAAGTCAATTCCTTTACTCACTTGTTTACCATCCTGAACATTAAAACCGTCAGAAGTTGTTCTTGTAGCATTATCAATCGTAATGTTGTAGTAACTTAATGTAGTACTTAATTTTTTATTGAACGCTTCTACTTTTACCCCACCTTCGTATTGGTTGGCATAAACTGGTTTTAATACTAACAAGCTTCCATCGGGTTGATTTACGGGACCCGAATTTTGAAAACCATTCATATAATTTCCAAATAAAGAAACCTGATTTTTAACCACTTCATAAACCAAACCTAATTTAGGAGAGAGAGCAGTTTGATTATAGCCCTTTGTGTCTTCCAGTTTTTTCTGAACGAAGTTGTCCAAACGAAGACTTAGCATAGCTGATAAACGGTCTGTAAAGCTTATCACATCTGAGGCATAAACACTAAATATTTGTTCGTCCGGAACTGCCCATGTAAGTTGAGATACCACGGCATCAACTTGTTTTTTTCGGATAGGATCAAAAGGTTTTGTGACATCGATAGTGTCCAGAACTGGCGTTGCGCCATAATTAAAAGTACCTTTTGAAAATCTGTAATTGGTACCTAATAAAAGTTTATGTTTGATACTTCCGGTAGAAAACTGACCGTTAATATTTTCTTGTATGTTGGTAAACTGATTAAATATTGGGCCAAAACGCGATACACTTCTTTTTACTTCTGTTGGTGAAATCCATTGTGTGTAATATTGATAACTGCGATCTACATTTTCGTCTATAAAAGAGAAAACAGTAGTAGATTTCCAGTTTTCTGCCAATTGATATTCTGCCTGAACAAAAACTTTTGTTGATGAAGTTTTGGCATCAAGATCATCGTGAAACAAACTTTTTCTATAGTCTACCTTTAAATCTGTTGGGTTTGTAATTCCCGGAGCATACGAACGTCCGTAAGTAGGACGTGTGTTGTTCACATTGTAAATTTCGGTATCAATACTTAAGGTTAATTTATCCGTTGCTTTGTAAGTAAGGCTTGGCGCGATCAGGAATGTTTTGCTAAAACCATAGTCTAAGAAACTCTTTTCGGTATTTACCGCAGCGTTTAATCGAAACAATACGTTTTTATCAGGTGTTAGTGGAGTATTAACATCAAGCGCTAGCCGGTTTAATCCAAAACTTCCTCCGGTATAGGATACTTCTGTTTTTTTAGTCTCAAAAGGTTTTTTGGTAACTAAATTCACAACACCACCAAAAGAAGAGACAGACGACCCGAATAAAGTTCCCGAGGGCCCTTTAAGAACTTCGATACGTTCGGCATTATCAATAGAAATAGAGCTTCGACCCGTCATATTTTCCATTCCGTTTCGGGCATTAACTCCGGTACTGAATCCTCTAAATGAAATTTCAAGCCCCCCTGATGGATAAATTTTTGTGGTGACACCAGGCGCATTTACAGCTGCACTTCTAATATCTATTGCAATTTGTTCCTGCAAAAGTTCTTTGGGAATCACATTATAGACTTGCGGGTTTTCAAGATTTTTCAGCGGCATTCTCGCAACATAATCTGTTTTTTTAGAGAGGATGCTTTTCTTACCGTTTACTACAACTTCATGCAGCTCTTTGTTGGAAACTTTTAATTGCAAATGGAGAACTGTTGTTTCACTTTCAGTTACCACTACCTCTTGTTCAGTAGTTTCATAACCGGTTAAAGATACTTGTAAGGTATAGGTATTAGTTCGTACTCTGTTGAGATCAAAAGTACCATCGTCGTTGGTAACGGTACCGTATTTTGAGTTTTTAAGAATAACATTTACTCCGGCAGCAGGATCGCCATCAGATGTAGTAATCGTTCCTTTTATTTTTCCGAAATTTTGCTGGGCAAACGAACCGAAAAAAGAAAAAAGAAAACTGATTGTAAGTAGAAAACGATAGGTTTTCATAATGGAATATTTCATTTTACATTGAGTTTGGTTAAAGTGATTATTTTTATTTAGAATTAATAAAAACAGTACAAATGTAAAAAATACTATTTCTTTAACAAATTATGTTTAGTTTGATTTCATGAACTTTGAGTTAAATCTGGGGTACTTTTTTAAAATTTCTTTGAGTAATGATCGGAATGAATTAAATTTCTGACGTTTATTAAAAAAGTTAAAAAGAGTAGAAGTTACATGTTGAAAGCCTTAATTTTGTATCCAAATTGAAACCCTCCTCATGATTTTACCTTTCTTGAAAAAACTGCAGAATTCTCCTAAGGGATTCCGTTTGGCTAATACTGTATTTTTTTTCCTTTCGGGATTTGGATATTCTTCCTGGGTGTCTCGTATTCCGCATATACAGGCACAATTGCATCTGTCCGAAGCTGAGTTTGGAGCTGTTTTATTTGCCTTTCCGATTGGCCTGATGCTGACTATGCCTTTTACAGGAATGCTGTTAAATAAATACAGCAGTCGTTATGTTATGCTTTTGGGAGCCATCATGTTCAATATTGCTCTGGCGTTACCCGGTTTAGCAGCTTTTGTATGGCAGTTAGTTGTTATACTTTTAATTTTCGGAGCTTCGCGGAACATTTTCAACTTATCGATTAATGCACAATCACTGGAGGTTCAGAAATTGTATCCAAAATCAATTATAACCCGTTTTCATGCCGTATGGAGTATCGCTGTTTTTTCGGGAGCAGGTTTGGGTTATGTAATGGTGACACAGCATATTGCACCGGTTCATCATTTACTTGGCGTTAGTGTTTTTATGATGGGACTTACCGCTTGCTTTTATCCGATGAGTATTCACAATGAGCCTGTACCGGTAAAAAAGAAGTTCTTTTCGATGCCGGAAAAAAATCTGATAAAGTTTGCCCTCATTTGTTTTGTGTCTATGGCCTGTGAAAATACCATGTACGATTGGAGTGGTATTTATTTTAAAAATATACTAAAAGCTTCTCCAAAACTAACCAGTGCCGCCTTTGTCTTTTTTGCAACAGCAGTAACCTTAGGACGTCTGTTTGGGGATTACGGTGTAATGAAATTTGGTACAAAACGAATTTTGTTTTACAGCGGAGTTTTAATCACAGCTGGTTTTACGATTTGTTTTGCCCTGCCGTATGCTTATCCAACAATTTTTGGTTATGTCTTGATTGGATTTGGAGTTTCCTGTGTCGTTCCGCTTGTATTTAGTATTGCAGGAAGATCATCCAAATTAAGCAGCGGTTCTGCCTTAACGTCTATCTCTACTATTGGTTATCTTGGATTTTTACTGGTTCCGCCTATGGTCGGTTTTATCTCTGAATATTTAAGTATGAAATGGGCATTTTTAATAATGGCACTTCTGGGGATACTGATGATCTTTATGGTGAATAAGATCGGGGAAAACGAGTAGGTTTTTTGAAGGTGCTGAGGTTCTAAGTTGCTAAGGTTCTGAGTTTTTTGTTGATAAAATGTTTAAACAGGAGGTTTGAATTTTGTTATATGATCAAGATTCGAAGTTTATAAGGCAGTAAGTTTTAGTTCGAAAAAAATAAAACACAACGTTACAAATTCCAAAGGAATGTAATATGTATAGCAACGGATTTTAATCCGTTGAGATTAATGCAACAATAAATGACAAGTTCCGTAGGAACGACCCATTTTATAAAAGCTATTTCTTCGTCATCACAAATTTCTCTGAACTCGGTTTCCCATTCAAACTCCCTGAAATCTCAGCTGTTAAAGTATTATTCGCTCCTTTTGTATACGTTATTTTTTGTGGATAATCGTGTTTAGGATTTTCAAAAACCAATTGTTTGTCTGATTCAGCAATAGATTGAAAAGCTACTGGTTTATCATCATTCTGGCCTTTCACCGTAGCAAAATAAGTTAAGGTTTCTTCCTTTTGAGATAACACGATGTTTTCGAAATGAATAGTATCTTTTTCTTTAATGAAATAAGAGGCAGCACTAAAAGTACTATCGTTTAGTTTTTGCCAGTTTTCGGTCAGAATGCCTTCCGGAGATTTGTTTTCCCAGTTTCCTATTAACCAGTCTGCGACTTTGATTTTATCTTTCTCGGCAGAATCTTTCTTCTGGCAGGAAACAGCAGCAATTAAAAGCACTGAAAGAGTAATTTTTTGAAACATATCTATAAGTTTTGGTGTTAAATGGAAAAGCTAAAGTATGAAAAAGTATAAAGTAAAATGGGAAAAGTGAAAAGTAATATGTGAAAAGTAAAATAGTAACGCATTTCACATTTAACGTCTAATATCTAACATGTAACATCTCACAATTCACAAAGTATTGAGTACACCAATTCCTTTGTTGGTTTCTGATCGTTTAATTTGGCTCGGACATCGTCAAAAGTAACTTTAAAATCACAACCTGATTTGTATTCACTGCAACCGTAGGCCGTTTTACCTTTGAGAATTGTTCCTTTTTGACATTTTGGACACGTTAAGGCGTCTGATGCTGCTGTCACTGATTTTGCTTTCGCAGTGGTTTTCTTCGTTTCTAATTTAAGTTTGTAATTTTCTTCAAAGCGAATCAAACCTTCAACAGTTCCTTCTTCGGTTTTAAACCCCTTTATATTTACGGTAGATCCTTTCTGAACCAATCTTAAATATTGATTTTCTGATATTTTTTTCTCTGCAAAAGTATAAGGCAGCAGAAAATCACAGCCCGATTTATAATTACCGCACCCAAAAGCAGATTTTCCTTTTATTAAAGTAGCTTTTTGGCATTTTGGACAGGTTTCGGCTAAAATTCCCGCGGCTTTCTTTTTCTCTGCTTTTACAACTGGTTTTTCAATCGTTGCTGCATGCGAAATATTAGCATGTCTGGTTTCGCTTCGTACTTCGGTAACCAAAGCTTCTACCATGCGTTTCATGTTTTTAATAAAAGCTCCGGCAGTAAAAGTTCCTTTTTCGATATCTTTCAGTTGCTTTTCCCAGGAACCTGTTAACTCAGCCGATTTGATAAGTTCGTTCTGAATCGTATCAATAAGCTGAATTCCCGTAGGCGTTGGCAAAACCTGTTTTTTGTTTCGAACGATATACTGACGTTTGAAAAGTGTCTCGATAATATTCGCCCTTGTTGACGGACGACCAATACCGTTTTCCTTCATCAATTCCCGTAGATCTTCATCATCGACTTGTTTTCCGGCAGTTTCCATGGCACGCAGTAAAGTCGCTTCGGTAAACTGGTTGGGTGGTTTGGTTTCTTTTTGCAGAAAAGAAGGTTCATGCGGGCCTTTTTCTCCCACCACAAAACTGGGTAGCAAATCCGCTTCTCTTTCTTTAGCGTTCGGGTCTTCGAATACGATACGAAATCCTTTTTTTAAGATCTCTTTTCCGGTGGCTCTGAAAGTTACGTCAGCAGCTTTACCAATTACTGTGGTATTGGCTACGAGACAGTCGTCATAAAATACGGCAATAAAACGTTTGGTAATAATGTCATAGACCTGCTGCTGGTTGAATTGCAAATGAGCTTCTATTCCGGTTGGGATAATCGCGTGGTGATCTGTAACTTTTTTATCGTTGAAAACCTTTGGCGATTTTTTTATTTTTTTCTCTAAAAGCGGTTGAGTTAATTCGGCATATTTAGTTAATTTTTGCAGAATCCCGGGTACTTTTGGATAAATGTCATTCGGTAAAAAGGTGGTATCTACTCTGGGATACGTGACCACTTTTTGTTCGTATAGAGTTTGTACGATTTTAAGCGTTTCATCTGCCGAAAATCCAAATTTGGTATTGCAGTATACTTGCAGACCTGTTAAGTCAAATAGTTTTGGAGCGTATTCGTTTCCGTTCTTTTTTTCAACCGAAACAATTTCGAATTCACTTTCTTTGACTTTATTGGCCAGAAGTTCCCCATCTTCTTTTTTCAGAAAACGTCCTTCTTCATAACTGAAAAGAGTTTCTCGATACAAAGTCTGCAGTTCCCAATACGGCTGAGGTTTAAAATTTTCGATTTCTTTAAATCGGTCCACTACCATGGCCAATGTAGGTGTCTGTACACGTCCGATAGACAACACTTGTTTGTAACCGCCATGTTTTACGGTATACAAACGTGTAGCATTCATTCCGAGTAACCAGTCGCCAATGGCTCTTGAGAATCCGGCATAGAATAAATTATCGTAGTTTTCAGAGGGTTTCAGGTTTTCAAAACCTTCTTTGATGGCTTCAGTGGTTAGGGATGAGATCCATAAACGCTGCACTTCACCTTTGTAATTCGCCTCGTTCATTACCCATCGCTGAATAAGTTCCCCTTCTTGCCCGGCATCCCCGCAGTTGATGACTACTTCGGCTTTGTCGAACAGACTTTTTACGATTTTAAATTGCTTTTCGATTCCTGAATTTTGAACTACTTTGGTTTCAAATTTCTCAGGAAGCATGGGTAAGTTGTTCAAATCCCAGCTTTTCCAGTGCGGTTTGTAATCGTTGGGTTCTTTTAAGGTACATAAATGCCCGAAAGTGTAGGTTACAGCATAACCATTGCCTTCAAAATAACCATCGTGTTTGGTATTGGCTCCCAAAACGGATGCGATTTCACGTGCGACACTTGGTTTTTCAGCAATACAGACCTTCATTTTTCTCTTTCTTATTCGAAAAGCGAAATTAGCGATTTTTTATAAGAAAGGGGCAAAGGTTCTTGGGAACAAAGCGACAAAGTTTTTAAGAGTTTGTTCTAAATTTAAAGGTAAATATTAGTATGAGGAGGTTTGTTTTGTTTTTCATTGTTCCGCTTATCATCTAAATCAGGACTTTTACCTTTGAATTTAAGAGTGTTGAGATCTTAATTTTTATTGACTGTCACTACTTCATTACAAAAATGAAACAGCGTTAAATTAAAAAAGCGGCAAAAAAATTCTTGCCGCTTTTTAGATTTTCAGTTATCGATTATTTCGCCTTTTTCAAATGTTTGTCAAGGAATTTTTCCATTGCACCATAAAAATCATAACGATTGTTCTGATTATGGAAACCATGTCCTTCATCATTTTTCACCATATATTCTACAGTGACACCGCGTTTTTTTAAGGCTTCAACCATCTGATCGCTTTCGGCTTTGTTTACCCTCGGATCGTTAGCTCCCTGTGCTACAAATAAAGGTGTTTTTATTTTGTCGGCGTGTAAAGCCGGTGATGTCGATGCAAGCAGTAAACTGTCTTTTTTTGGATCGCCTACCATTTCGTGAAATTGATCTAAGTAAGGCTTCCAATAAGGCGGAATCGTATTCATAAACGTAAACAGGTTACTTACACCAACATAATCTACCGCTGCGGCATACAAATCGGGTGTAAAGGCAACCCCTGCAAGAGTTGCATAACCGCCGTAACTACCACCATAAATAGCAATTCGTTTTTCATCGGCAATGCCTTCTTTTTTCAGCCATTCCACACCATCTGTAATATCGTCCTGCATTGTTTTTCCCCATTGTTTAAAACTTGCTTCCCAAAATTTCTTTCCGTAGCCTGTACTTCCTCTGAAGTTCATTTGTAAAACAGCATAACCGCGATTCGCTAAAAACTGAACCTCCGGATTGTAATACCAGCCGTCTCTTGCCCAAGGTCCGCCATGCGGATTGATAACAACAGGCAGGTTTTTAGGCTCAATTCCAAGGGGAAGTGTTAGATAACCATGAATTTCCAGACCGTCTCTCGATTTATAAGTAACAGGTTTGATGTGGCTCATTTGTTTTTCCTCAATCCAGGGATATGGATTTGCGACTTCTTTAATTTCTGCAGTTTTAAAATCATACAGATAAAATTTCCCGGGAGTTCGGTCGTTCCCCGCCCAGGCAATAGCTTTGGTTCGGGCATCATCATAACTTACAATCTCGGTTTCGTAGCCTTCCAGTTTCTTTTCAAGATTGTTTTGAATGGTTTCCCAGTCTTTATCAAAAAAGTGTTTTTCCTGTTTTTCTGCTTCCCAGCCAACAGAAGTTAAGACCTGCTTTTTTCTGTCGTAATCAAGAGTACTTAGATCGTAATTAGGGTCAGAAAATAATTCTTTTACATTTTTCTTGCTAATAGGATCGTATTCAACCAAGATTACTTTGTCTTTTCCAATATTGCTAAGCGCGTAGATATTTTTATTGTTTTTATCGAAAGAAGCAGGCGTAAAAATATCTTTGAAAGTGGTTGTAACTAAAGGAGTAAAAGGCTCTTTTTCTGAATTTCGGTAGTTCCAGGTAATGTTTACGCCATCGGTTTTTGAAGCCAGACGAATTATACCATTGTTGTCTGTAAACCAGCCATCGAAGTTTTCTTTGTTGTCGTAAAGTAGTGTTAGTGTTCCTGTTTCGACATTCAGAAGATAAGGATCAAAATATTCTTTTACTCTTTTGTTGATCTGTACGATGAGTTCTTTTTCTTTTCCTTTAATATCAATGAGCGCGTCTGTAATATCGCTTCTTACACCCGGGAAAGGGGTTAGTGCTTTTAAATCCTTTCCATCTGCTTTTACCGAAAATAGCTGGAAATTTTCGTCTCCGCCTATGTCTTGTGCATATACAATTCTGTCGCCTTTCCAGAAATAACCGGAAATACTTCGCAAAGTATCGTTGGTAACGCGAACGGCCTTTTGTTCGCCTACTTTCTGAACAAAAATGTTTGATTTTCCTTTATAATCGGCACGATAACTAAAATAATTTCCATCGGGCGAAATTCGGAAGGTGCTTTTTTCTCCATTTTTAAAGAATGTTTTTACGTCAATCAATGGAGCAGGTGTTTCTTTTGGCTCCTGTTTGCACGAACTTAAAAGAACAGCCAAAACAACTAAAACGGATAATACGTTTTTTTTAATCATAATTTACTTTTTTTGATGATGATGAAATTGTTTTTGAAATCTACATTTTTAAGTGTGGTATACTGTTGAAAATGTGATTCTTATAAAATCAAAAATAAGAAAAAGTTTGCGATTAGAGTCTGAAGGACTAATTTGTTTTAATAAGTGCTTTTTATGGTGAACAGAAGTAGAATTTTTGAAAATGAATTTGTACTAAAGATTTGTGGATTCAAGAAGGAGAATTATATTTTATGAGAAAGACTTTGCGGAGTGAGATACTTTTGTCTACGGCTGATTTGGATGAGTCATTTCGAGCGAAGAAGTATTCATTTAGTTAGTGGATTGGTTTTAAAAGTAAAACAGAATAAATAACAAGATAATACTTCAAAATATTCCTTTTTTTAACGATTAAAATAATTATATTCGCTTGTAACTAATTCAACCAAAGTCAACTACCATGAGTGTGAAACAAGCTGCAACTATAGGTGAAGTCATTCAGCTATTAGATGAAATAATCGAGTTATCAAAAATAGAACAGAGTAATATAGGTTTATTTGCAACACTATACCGTGAAGTGACGGTGAAGGTAAAAGAAGGTATTCAAAATGGAGCCTTTCAAAATGGGGAGCGAATGGAAAAATTGGATGTCATTTTTGCCAATCGGTATTTAAAAGCCTATTACGAATATAAAGCCAAAGAAAAACCATCAGAATGTTGGGGTTTTGCCTTTGAACAAGCCGAAAAGTTCTGGCCAATAGTGCTGCAGCACCTATTACTCGGAATGAATGCTCATATCAACCTGGACTTAGGTATAGCCGCCGCAGAGATCAGTACGGTTGAAGATATAGGAAGTTTAAAAGCTGATTTCGATAAAATAAATACCATTTTAAGCAGTCTCGTAGGAAGCGTAGAAAAGTGTTTGATTAAAATTTGGCCAACGCTTACCTGGATATTAAAATTAACAGGCAAAGCAGATACCTTTTTTATTGATTTTAGTATGGAAACTGCCAGAGACGGTGCTTGGAAATTTGCCAATGAATTTGTAGCCGTTCCCGAGGATAAAAGAGTGGCCTGTACGCATGAAAGAGATGTGAGAATAACAGAAATAGCCCGTTTAGTTTCAAACCCGGGATATTTTGTGAGTGCTGTTTTCAAATTCATTCGTTTGTTTGAAAGAGGTACAGTTGCTCAAAAAATAATTGACATGCAGATCGTTGAGCAAAAAAAATATGGAATGTGCCGTTGCATAATATTAATTCCGTTAGGAATGAAATATTGTGTAGCAACGGATTTCAATCCGTTGAAAAAAAGGATTTTCGTTTTGCAAAGTTCCATAGGAACGACACCTATTTATTGTCTTTATAGGTGCCGAACCGCTGGTTTTATTTTGTAAACACGTCTATTTAAATTGGATTAAAATCTAATCTACAATATTGGCCGAGCCTATGGCTCTTTACCTTGATGATGTATTTTTTTCTTTTAACCGAATGTTTTCGGTTTTTATAGAATCTTTTGGTTTTATGGTATCTTCCGGCTTAGTTACTTTGGTTTCATTTATTGTGTCATTATCGATTACGGCAGTTTCACCATTTACCATAGCTTTTCCCATACAACTGGTTAGGGAGAAAACTAAACTCAAAGAAAATAAAGCCATTTTTTTAATGGGTTTGATTCTAATTCGGTTAAATCGATTTTTTAAATGATCGTATTTCGTATTTTTTTCAGTTTCTATTTGAGTAGATTTAAAATAGCCACAGATATTTTCTTTACCCGAATTTTCAACCAAATAGTTCTGAATTTCGGTAGTATTCATTTTTGTAAAATCAACTACAGTTTTATTACACAAACCACAAAATCTACCATTTTTATTGGGTGACATTGAGTTCCAGTTTTCATTACAGGGTTTTGGTACAGTTATTTTATTTTCCATGGCTATTTTAAAATTGATCCTTCAATTGGTTAGACAAAAATTATTCCAGAATGAGAATGTTTTTCCATCTATTTAGGTTTTTTCTCTTACAATGTGTGCATCACGCTCTCGCTGTCGTATCAATTTAATTCCGCTAGTAATGATTCATTTGTAGCAACGGATTTTAATCCGTTGAAGAAAAGATTTTGGGTTTCCAAAGTTCCATAGGAACGACACCTATTTATCATCTTTATAGGTGCCGAACCGCTGATTCTTTTTATAAACGTACCTATTTAAATTGGATTAAAATTATGTTGTTCGAAGGCTACGAGTTTATATTTAATTTGCGAAGTCAAGCGGCTTTGAAAATTTAAGACTTCGCAGAGCCGGAAATAGATTTGCTGAATAAGGAGGCTTACTTTTTAGCTGATTTTATTTTCTTAATTTCGGCTTTGAGTAATTTTATTTCTTGTTCCTGCTTCTCATTCTTTTTATTTTGATCGATAATATAGAGCGTCATTTCTTCCATTTTCTGTAACAATTTCATTTGAAAATCTTTCATATTGAGCCCATTTTCAAGCATTTCCTTTTCAGGTGCAATTTCAGGAAGATGATGGTTGGTTGTTACAAATTTTTCAAGTTCGTTTAAAGTCATTAATTTGTACTCTTTTTTGAATACAAAGTCAGGGATGCAGGTTCCTTGTAAATCAACTTTTACTTCTCTTGCTCTTATTGTTCCGCAAACATCCAATTTATATAAAGGAGATGCTATTCCAATTCCTATATTCCCGTCACTGTCTATTCGAAGCCTCTCCTTTCCGGAAGCTCCAAATGTTAAAAAGCCACCATATACAGAATGTCCTCTATGAAAACTTATATAACCATTATTTCGATTGTTTGCGAATTCTTGAGTTATTGTAAAGGTTGGTACATTTATAGGTTGAGTTACACCACTACTAACTACCAATTTATTATCTTCTGAACTGGTTGCTAATACGGCAGCATCGGAATTGGCACCGTTGTTTATGTGCAGTTTTGCGGTAGGGGTAGTTGTTCCGATGCCAACGTATCCATTTTCAAATATTGCGGCATAATTATTTGCTGCATTTTTAGCAGTTACCCAAAGGCCAATATTACTTTTATTAATTCCCTGATCGTCTAAAACTGAAATTTTTTGCGCTACATTTAAACAGCCGTCGCAACCAAAATTCCCGGAAATGTGTTTTATTTCAACGGTAGGGATTAAATTCCATGTCGGTTTGCTAATCGTTAAAGGAGAGGTGACAGAACTTGTTCCAATACCCACAGAAGCATCTGTAGAAATAGGATTTGTTCCGCTCCATTGTGCATTAGCTGTTAAAATGAAACTAAATAATGCTAGGCTGGTTAAAAAATGTTTTTTCATGTTTATTTTATTGATGGTATTAACTGTTTACTATAGAATTTAAAATGCGGAAATCCTACTGAAAGCTTTGGTTTCAGCATCCCGATTGTGTATGCAAAGAATATAAATTAATGTCAATAAGCAAAACAGTTTAATCATTATCTCTATAATTTCTTATTAAAAAAATCATGAGAAGTCGCATGCTTTAATTTCGTAGGAATGAAGTATGGTGTAACGACGGATTCTAATCCTTTGAGAACAAAAAGATCGTTTTTAAAAATTCCGTAAGAACGACACCTATTTGCCGTTTTTATAGGTTCTGAATCGTTGTCTTTTTTTTGGTTCTTTATTGTTATAATGTAATTTTTGGCACAAGAAAAAAGTAAAACAAGGTTATAGATTAATTCATTCTTAGCATTTCTAAAATTTCGACAGAAAATAAAAAATAAAGCAAGGTTAAAATCCATAAAGCGAAAAACAAAATAGACAGCGGTTTGAAAATTTTATACGTTTTCCTTGTCTTTTCTGATCCTCTCGTTTGAAATGTATCATTCGGTTGCAGAAAATCATAGCCTGATTGGTATTGGGTTGTTATGTTGGTTTTTGGCTGTACATTATTCAATTGATTCAAATATTGCGGTTTAGTATTTTCATTAATAAAGTTGAGAAACTCACGTTTGTTTTCCTGATGAAATGCTTTTACTTCGTCAATTTTTCTATTCGATTTGATGAAATTTATAGCCTCTCTTATTTTTTTTGAAAACTCAGCGTATTTATTTTCAGTAGCAGTAATCTGTTTTTTTGATTCTTCAATTTTTCTGCCGTTTTCCTGGTGTAATCGCACATTTTGTTCGATACTTTCTTTAAGCTTCTTGATAGAGATTATCTTGTTTTCTTCGAGTTCAGAAATTTCTTTTTCGTAATCATTTAGAATTAACTGTAATTGTTTCTTTTTTTCTTCTTTTGCAATTTGTATTTCATTATCAAATCCTTCTTCGTTAGTCGTTCTGTAGAGACCTTTGCTGTGACTGAAGCTTGCAATTTCTTCATTATCCGTAAAAAATATGGTATCAAAACGATTTAATAGCTCTAAAGACTTTTTAAAGTTATGCTGTAGTTTATCAATATTTATTTTAGAGTACACAACCAGATTAGAATTTGACATATAAAAGCTGGATGGTTCGCTAAAACTTTTAAGATTATAACTAAGTTTATCAAAGTCTTGAGGCAGATCTACAGTAAAATTATCCGAATGATTAACCATCAGGGTTTTGTCTTCAATGTTTTTACTAACTAGTATTTTATGAAATTCATTTAATTTATTGATAGTAACATTTTCTTCTGCAATTTCATTTGTAAAAAGAATACTTGCCCCTATAAAAGTTCCTCCTCTATCGGAATTCTTCTCTTTTGCAAACGAATATTTTGAATATGAAATTGAGTTTAATCCATTTGCCGACTCTTTGCGTATAGCGTATAAGGAGCTGTTCTCAAATAGTTTTATGGCATTTGTATTTAAATCAAACGTTTTGATTGATTTTGCAACATTTTCATTTCCCATTTTAAAAAATGTCTGTCTGAAGCCGTACGGATTTCCAAATGTACCAAAGGCCAACAAGTATATGTTTTGTGTCATTTGTTTTAGAAGCTAAATTTTAAACGTTCCCAGAAAGTGCCTTCATAATCTAACGAATATCCTATAATACTTTCGTAAAGCCAATTAGATAAGACTTCAGCCTGCGCTAAATTTAATAGCGTTATCCTTTCTCCGTTTCCGTTGTTTTCTATGCTGCCAATGGTGAAATAGGTTTTATTTAATTCATATGAATTCATTCGGTTATTGGTTCTGGGAAGTCTTTCGTTAATGAATTTTTCTAATTCATTTTCATTAGATACATCTGTTCGGCCTGATTTGTCCCATTTAGAAATCACTAAAATCACATTTATTGATTTTAAATTTTTCCCTTTTCTTTCCAGTTCATCAAGAAATTCGTTTATTAAAGTATCTTCCAGATGTGCATTGTCAAAACTGGTTACAATGATAAAAGTAAGCGGTATGTTTGCATTCAAATAAGCTTCGATGCTACTGTGATATGTGCCGCCTTTGCTGATATCTTTGTGATTCTCTCCGGAAGTTTCTAAAAAAGTTAAATTGATAGATGGCACTTTTTTAGATTTATTATTAGGTTCAAATATTAAATCTAATCGGGTTACCTGATCGCGGGTTGTTCTGTTTGGTAAGATTCCTTGTCTGATGTTTTCAAAAAAATCAGACAATAAAACCTGCGCTTCTTTTGAATTGGGAGTTCCTAGTTTTGGACGCAAAACCCCGGCATGCGAACTTAAATAATAAAGCATTGAAGACAGAATAACTGATTTACCAGATTCTCCAACACCAAAAAAGAAAACAAAATTGCTGTCTTTATTTTTAATATCATTTGTATTAGCATTTGCCAATGGAACAAAGTCAGGTTTTACTTCATTTTTTGTTTCAAATGAAATAGGTTTCAATTTTTCGTCATCAAAAGACAATGGTTTCAGATTTTTGATCTCGCTGCTCATTTCAGTTTAGTTTTTTGCAATTAATACTTTACCACTTCTTTTGTTTCCACTAAAGACACTCGAACTATTGTTGCTGTTTTCATTGCTTGTAGTCGCTAATAAGACTATGATAACAATAACAAAATCTAATAAAATACAGCCCATTAATACTACAAATTGATACATTCCAAAGTTTTTAATGGCATGGTCAAAAGCAAAACCTATTTTTCCAACATCTTGTGTTTTTGAAATTTCAGGTGTAAACTTAAATTTAGTATCGCCTAGCACGGTATGAGCGCGATTTCCCAGTTTATTGTACTCGGCCAATGATTCATCAATTAAACCTTGAGAGATATCATCCTTTTCTTTTTTAGAAAGGAGTAATAAATCCTGAATCCTTTTATTCCATTTTAGGGCGGCATTGTTTACATCCGTTTTTAAAGCTTTTTCTTCCGGAGAAAGATCAGAAATCATATTGTCGATCTGGCGTCCCATTCGTTCTGCCAAATCATCATAATCATTGGCAACAGGAGTCAGAAGATCAACATTTTGTCCTGTTAATCCTTCTATATCTCTTATTAAGGTTTGTGCTCTTGTTCCAATTCCTTTATTTCCGGGATCTTTAATTTGCTCCATCATTTGTTTTTTCTTGATTTCAATGTTTTGCGAAGTCTCCCGATTGTATTTATAACTTAATTTGGACTGAATGTCGGCTTCCAGATTATTGAAACGTTCGTTGATATCTCTCAATTCGGTAGTATAAATGTCCGTTTTCATAAATCTGGTATACAAAGCATTAAAATTGGCAATGAAACAAAACGAGGCTATGAAAATGTAAATGCCTACATAGCTTGAAGTTGATTTACCATTTGCTTTTGCAGATCGGATCATCCAAACTAAAAACAATAGTAAAAGTGATAGGACCAAAGCGATTATAAAAGATGCCGGACCAAAAATTTGATCTAATCCAAGCCAGGTTTGATAAAAACTGACACTGATTAATAAAAAGGCAAGTATTGCCAGGAAAAGGTCTGTAACATTAATTGATTTTTTACTCATGGTAGTTGGTTTTAGAATTAAATATTTATCCAAAACTAACTTCTTATGACTCAGTTATTTTACGGAAATCCGTAATTGAACTTTTGGATCAATTTTCACAATCCTGATTGAGCAATATTCTTTTTAGGTTATTTTGTATGTGTTCACGAGCAAGACGCTCGCGCCAGAAGAGGGGAGATGTGCTAATAGTTCCTCCATATTCAGCCATTCCTTCTTGTAATTTTGTATAAAAAATGTTCTAAGCTGTGTTGCTGTCGAAGCTGGATCTGAATATTTGAGTCGGTGATATTTAGAGCTTTTTTTGCTCTTTGTGGTCTTCAAGGACTTAAAAAAATTATTAAAGGCTACACTGGACGAAGTCGGGAGACTTCGTCCAGTGTAATAACTATCTGAAAAAGCAGTTTTAAAACACCGAAAAGTTCTACTTAGTTTGACCCTCTTATTTGATATCATTTATGTGATTAGGCTTTACCGTATATTTTTTCTCGTTCTCCTCCATGCAGCCATTCAGTTATGGATAATTCTACTGGTTGAAATTCTATACCTGTACAACTGGCATCTTCTATCTCTTTTTTGAGGTTTTCAGAAACAATGTATCCAATACCCCCTTCTGTGTTTGATAAAAGGAAAAAATCAGGATGAAAATCTTTTTTTATTTTTAAATTAGATATATAAATATAATCATCTTCGTTTTTTAAGAGATTTTGAATTTTAAAATCGTCATCATTTTCTACTTTAATCTTTTCTAGAAATGTACCGCCATCTGACTTTCTTTTTCTAATTAAAATTTTTGAGCCTAGATAATCTATAGAATTTGATTCAAAGAAGTGAGGGTGAAAAATCCAATAGCCATCTATGCTTTTATTTTGATATATAACAGGGGATCTAAAAAATTGACCTTTTTCTTTAGAATATTTTTCAAGTATATCTTTTAATTTACTACTAATAAGTAACCTTAAGCTAAACCCCGTGGTTTGCGCATTTATTAAATCCGTTAGTTTTGCTTTTCTACTAAGAATCGCATTAGATATAATTGGCTGAAAGTCAATCTTAATGAAATCAATTTTATCAATAAAGTTTGGGTCTTCCCAGATGTCACAATGATGCTGAGCTCCTTGAACTTGATTATAATCGCCTACAATTTTATTATTTAATGAATTGTTTATAAAATAATATTTCATTTTTAAAAATTTAGTTGATTAATAGGTGTGCTAGGATTGTTTGCTATTGCTATCCTCGCTTTATCGATTATGTCATTTACGGCTTCATAGCATTGGGTGGCATGTATTTCTACATGTTGCATTATTATTTCATAAATCTGCATGACCAGATCATCAAGTTTTCTGTTTTCACAATTTGAATGATTGTTGGTTTGTATGTTTATTTATGCTTTGCCATATATTTTTTCTCGCTCTCCTCCATAAAGCCATTCAACTGTTGACAATTCTACTGGTTGAAATTCTATGCCAGTACAACCTGCATCTTCTATTTCTTTTTTAAGTTTTTCAGAAACAACATATTTTGCTCCGCCTTCAACATATCGTAATAGAAAAAAATCTTCTAAGATATTATCTTTAATAATGATGTTTTTAAAATACAACTCTCCTTCAAGTTTTTTAGAGGCAATCTCTGTCATAAAACTTTCTAATGATTCTATTTCTACATCAATTAAAGTTGTTCCTCCTTCTGGTTTCCTAATTCGTTGCACTATTGAAGATTTCGTTAGATCGATAAAATTCATATCAATTTCATACATATTTAAAATCCAATAATCATTTATTAAACAATCATTTTGAATTATTGGAGATCTAAAAAATTGTAATCCGGTTTTTCTATTGTTTTCAAATATTTCTTTCAGTTTTTTACCTACTAATGGTTTTAATGTAAATCCCATTCCATCGGCACTAATTAAATCAGTTAATTTTGATTTTGCATATAAAACGGCATTAGCCGTAATAGGTTCAAAATCAATTTTTTCAAAATGTACATGTTCGATAAATTTAGGCTCATCCCATACATGACAATTATATTTTACATTTTTAACCTGAGGATAATGACCTAATATTTTTTTGTTTAGAGATGTGTCTATTGAATAATATTTCATTGATTAAAATCTTTATGTTTTGCCATATATTTTTTCTCGTTCTCCGCCATGCAGCCATTCTGTTAAGGACAATTCAATAGGTTGAAATTCTATACCTGTACAATTTGCTTCTTCTATTTCTTTTTTAAGTTTTTCAGAAACAACATATTTTACACTCCCTTGTACATTTTGTAGCATAAAGAAATCTTCATTTATTTCATCTTTTAAAAAAAGTTTATCGATAAAAAAAAATTCATTATTTCTAATAGCTATATTTAAGAATGAGCTAAAACTTTCAAAATTTTCGAATGTTAAATATTCCGTATTTGTATTGTAAGTAGACTCATAGTCATCAGACTTTTTATGATATTGAACTCTACATTTCTTAATCTCTATTAAATTATTATTGTTTTCATACATATTTAGAATATAATAATCTTGAATGATTTTTTCTTGATGGTATACAGGCGATTTGAAAAATTGCAACCCGGTTTTCCGATTATTTTCTAGTATATTTTTTAGTTTGCTGCTTACTAAAGGTTTTAATGTAAAGCCCATACCTGTTATATCTATAAGATCAGTATGTTTTGATTTTGGATGTAAAACAGCATTGGCCATAATAGGTTCAAAATCAATTTTTTCAAAATGCACATGCTCGATAAATTTTGGCTCATCCCATACATGACAATTGTAAATAATGTTTTTAACCTGAGGATAATGACCTAATATTTTTTTACTTAGGGATGTTTCTATTGAATAATATTTCATTGATTAAAATCTTTATGTTTTGCCATATATTTTTTCTCGTTCTCCGCCATGCAACCATTCTGTTAAGGACAATTCAATAGGCTGAAATTCTATACCTGTACAATTTGCTTCTTCTATCTCTTTTTTAAGTTTTTCAGAAACAATATATTGCGTACCATTGTCCGTATTTTGTAAAAGAAAAAAATGTTCATTGTTGTCTTTCTTTATTGCAATTTTATCAATTAAAAGACCTTTAGGATATCCTTCTTCAGCTATCTCATTCTGCTTTTGAATAAAGGCATTTTGATTATTTATTTCTAATTTATTTGTTTTGTCAAACTTTGTAGTCTCAAAAAATACTGAATTTTTAAAATCTAAAAATTGATAGCTTATTTCGTAGTAATTTAATATCCAATAATTATTTATTAAATGATCATTTTGAATTATTGGGGATCTAAAAAATTGTAATCCCGTTTTGCGCTTATTTTCTAGTATGTTTTTTAACTTGCTACTTATTAAAAGTTTTAATGTAAAACCCATGCCTGTTACACTTATTAGATCCGTAAGTTTTGATTTTGCATATAAAATGGCATTAGCTATAATAGGTTCAAAATCAACTTTTTCAAAATGTACATGCTCGATAAATTTTGGTTCATCCCAAACATGACAATTATATTTAATGTTTTTTACCTGTGGGTAATTTCCTAACACTTTTGTGTTTAAAGAAGGCTCTATAGAATAATATTTCATGCTTAAAAGTTTAATTGATTTATATGCACACCAGGATTATTTGTTATTGCTGTCCTCACTTTATCTATTATGTCGTTTATGGCTTCATAGCATTGGTCTGGAGTTGCGTTATCTGGAATTTTATTTAAATATTTTTGTATTAATTTATCATATTCTCCATGACTTCCACTATGAATCGCGGTATTTAAGGGAATGCCATTTAGAGCATCATTCATATGAAATGCTTTCTTACAATTTGCAGCTTTTTGAATTGCAGGGTGAATACTCTTTGCCCAAGGTATTATATGATGTGCCTGAATACTCGAATCGGTAATATTTAAAACTTTTCTTAATTGTGAGCGTGAACCAAAGGTAAAAACTCCGTTTGTAAATTTCAATATTAATTGTGTTTTTCCAGTGGTAGTCTGGATAACTTTTAATCCTAGTTTACTTCCTGCGGTTGCCCATCCAACTATGGGTACCGCACTAGCCAGACTTAAAGTTGCATTTACTCCGTCGCCTTCCATTATATAAAGCGCTCCATTAACTAAATCAGCGGCTTCTCCAAAAACAGGTACTAAACCTAATGCATCAAGCGACAGATGGATAAATCCTTTCGAGGCTTCCCAATATATTTTTGCAGTACTCCAATCAGGATGATTGGCTCTTAAAACTGCACATTCAATAGAGAAATGCATTGCTAATATTCCTCCCGGGTCACTGGAAAGATAGTTTGCAACATCTATATCTATGTATTGATCTACAGACAACAAAAAAGAATCATCTAAATCATTATTAATCTTGTTTTGGGCTTTGGCGCTTAAAGTAAAAACGAGCGCATTATTATCTACTGTGGCATCTTGTTTAACGATGTCAATCATTTCTTTCGAAAAACTTTTAGCTTCATCGGAGAAATTATTTGAATTCAAATAACTACCTATGATATTCATAGTGTCAGGACGATTTCTTAAAAAAGCGATTTGAGCTATAGATAAGCTTAGCTGAGCACCTAAGATTTTAATCAGTGGCATTGTATTTACAGGTACATATCCGCTTGGAGGAGTTACTTCAGGACATGGCCCGGCACTTTTTGAAGTGTGGGGATGTGGTGGACGAACATCACCGGCATAATACCAATATTGTCCGTTGCTGCCATAACAGTTAGAATGATCATGACCGGAACTGCCATCACCGCCGCCTTTATAACCGCCACTGCTTGGAGGGGAGTTGTATCCCGGAACGCTTGTGTTGAATCCTCCTGATGGAAGATTTCCTCCATTACCGCTTCCACCTCCTGCGGCCGGATTGCTTTTTGGATCTGAAGGTGAAGGAACAAAGATTTTAGCACATGGATCATCTCCGGCACTGGACTTCGAGGTAAATTTTCCTGTAGTAGGATTGCTAACCTGACTTATCTCGGTGGTGCCATCGAAATATTTGAAATCAAAACGGTGTGCTTTAAAATTTTCAAAATCCTTTGGGTTACAAATGTATTTAAAAATGTATTTTTTACTTTCTCCTGTTGGAAGTACATTTATAACCAGATTGTAATACACATTTTCCGGAGTGTCGGGATAAAAGAAACTAATACTGTAATTGGTGATGTTTTTGTCATCGGTCATACTTACAATGTCATGCATCATAAATATTGGCTCGTTTAAAGTTTCAGTATTACCGGACTTGGCGCTGTTTTCTGCATCGTCTGTATTGATGTAATTTTGAATGTCAGCCGGAAGTTCATTGGCATTTATAAGTTTCTTTTCAAAAGGAACTGCTGATTCTGTTTTGGTTTCATGTTGTTCATTTGAATCTTTTTCGCAACCTGTCAAGGCAAGAAAAACAAACGCTAAGGCGTATTTAAATAGCTTTCCCATGATTATTGGCTTTTAATAGTTAGTAAATCGGGGTATATAGTGCGGAAAGTTTGTTTTTGCGAAGAACTCAAATATATAAAAATAAACTTACATTTTGTTTTAAAAGAAAGAAAATTTCTACGTTTATTTGGGTGTGTTTTTAATTCCTTTGCAGGCAGGAGTTTTAGGCCAGTCTTTTATCAATAATTTTAATTCCGCTAGGAATGAAATATTTTGTAGCAACGGATTTTAATCCGTTGAAAAAAGGATTTCCGTTTTTACAAAGTTCCATAGGAAGGGTACATATTTATCATTTTTTATATGTTCCGAACCGCTGGTTCTTTATTGTAACCCCATATATTCAAATTGGATTAAAATCCAACCCTACAATATTGGTCGAGCTTAGGACTCTTTACCTTGATAATGTGTCTTTAAATTTCTTTACAGACAGGAGTTTTAGGCCAGTCTTTTATGCATAATTTTAATTCCGCTAGGAATGAAATCCTTTTTTCAACGGATTTTAATCCGTTGAAAAAAGGATTTTCGTTTTGTAAAGTTCCATAGGAACGACACCTATTTGCCGTTTTTTATATGTTTCGAACCGCTGGTTCTTTTGTAACCGCATATATTCAAATTGGATTAAAATCCAACCCTACAATATTGGACGAGCCTATGGCTCTTTACCTTGATAATGTGTTTTTAATTCCTTTGGAGGCAGGAGTTTTTACGCCTGTCTTTTTATATAATTTTAATTCTGCTAGGAATGGTTCATTTTGTAGCAACGGATTTTAATCCGTTTAAAAAAGGATTTCCGTTTTACAAAGTTCCATAGGAAGGGTACATATTTATCATTTTTTATATGTTCCGAACCGCTGGTTCTTTATTGTAACCTCATATATTCAAATTGGATTAAAATCCAACCCTACAATATTAGTCGATCCTATGGCTCTTTACCTTGATAATGTGTCTTTAAATTTCTTTGCAGGCAGGAGTTTTAGACCTGTTTTTCTACATAATTTTAATTCCGCTAGGAATGAAATATTTTGTAGCAACGGATTTTAATCCGTTGAAAAAAGGAATTTCGTTTTATAAAGTTCCATAGGAACGACACCTATTTGCCGTTTTTTATATGTTTCGAACCGCTGGTTCTTTATTGTAATCTCATATATTCAAATTGGATTAAAATCCAACGCTACAATATTGGTCGATCCTATGGCTCTTTACCTTGATAATGTGTCTTTAAATTTCTTTACAGGCAGGAGTTTTAGGCCAGTCTTTTATGCATAATTTTAATTCCGCTAGGAATGAAATATTTTGTAGCAACGGATTTTAATCCGTTGAAAAAAGGATTTTCGTTTTGCAAAGTTCCATAGGAACGACACCTATTTGCCGTCTTTATAGGTTCCGTACCGCTGGTTCTTTATTTTGTTGATGCATTTTTAGTACAAGAAAAACAAAACACATTTGCAAAGCATGTAAGAAAAAGTGTATTTTTAAACTCTCTTTAACAAGCAGTTCAAATAGTATCTTACCGAAACAATTCTGTTTTTTACAGATCATTACTTTTTAAAAGAATTTTAAATATCTTTGAATTATGAGTACAGCAACAAAACCAAATCACATAGGGCGAAAAATCAGCCGTATTCGTGAACTGAAAGACATGAAGCAGGAAGCTTTGGCACAGGCTTTAGGAACCAACCAGCAGGCCGTTTCAATTATGGAAAACAGCGAAACTATTGACGACGAAAAACTAATCGCAGTGGCAAAGGCTCTGGGGGTAACTGTAGAGGCAATTAAAAATTTTTCGGAAGAAGCAGTTTTTAATTATTTCAATACTTTTAATGAAACAGTTTCGAATAGTAATTTTGGTCCCCAAAGTACCTGTACTTTCAATCCTTTAGATAAAGTAGTTGAACTTTACGAACGTTTGGTACTGGCTGAAAAAGAACTCGTGAAAGCCGAAAAAGAAAAAGTCGAGTATTTAGAAAAAGTACTGAAAGGAAAGTAATAGTCTCGAAAGAGAATTTTTATAGTAAAAATGC
>NZ_AMYW01000032.1:0-58578 GCF_000335775.1 Flavobacterium sp. WG21 | reverse complement strand
TATCTGAAAAACAATATTTTACATTATCTTGAAAAATATAAATACCCCATTAAACTTATCGGCTCATTTAAATACGTTTTATACGTAATCACGTAAAAATAAGTACCAACCGGTAATCCTTTTTGTTTATTGACTGTTGCTCTTCCTTCTGAAATTCCTGTAAAGACAACGGAGGTATTATTATACCCATGAGCATCATAAACCAGAACTCCCCAACGGTCATAAATTTCTACATATACATCAGGATAACATTCGACCCCATCGATTTTGAAAACTTCATTCATCCCGTCACCATTAGGTGAAAATGCATTGTGAACTGTAATTTTACAAGCGTCTATTGGCAGTACGGTAGGATTGTCTCCTAAAAGAGAGTTTCCGTCAGACAGGTCTTTTGCAATTTGCCCGTCCGGGCTGACGGCACTCACCTCAGCCTGATTTACGACAGATCCGGCCTCGAGATCAGCAGCTGTTAAAACATAGGTTCCAACGAAGTTATTAGAATTTGTCTCTCCTTGTTTTAAAATCACCGGATCACCGGTAATAGTTACGCCTGGTTTAGGATCTTTAACTACAACATTTACGAGTATAATATTTCCGGTATTGGTTATGCTAAAGCGATACGTAACTGTTTCCCCTACCTCAGCATATCCATTTTTGTTTTCATCGTTAAAAGTAGCCGTTTTGATAAGTGCAATAGAAGGTTTAAGGCTTAAATTAACAACCGTTGGATCATCATCACCGGTTAAAGTTGGGTCATCACTATCGGAGATATCGGTAACCGGATTTCCCTGAGGGTCATCTCCAATTGCAAGTGCCGAATTGATTACTACTCCTTTGGCAACATCTGCAATATTTACGGTATACGATGCTGTTGCTGTTCCTGTTGCACCCGGTGCGAGTACATTAGGAGAAACAGCAATGGTTGTCGCTGTTAACATCGGATCTGTTACAACCAAATTGGTGAGTACTACATTTCCGGTATTCTTAACTGTAAAACTGTAATTGATGATTGAACCTACTCCTCCATTTCCGGTTAATTTCCCGCCTTTTATTAAAGTTAGTTCTTTATGTTGCGGCACCGGAGTAATTGTAGGATCATTAGGTCCAATTAAGGTAAGATCGTTACTGTCTGACAAATCCTGAATGGCTGATCCACTGGTCGGCTGTGCTGTAACCAAAGCCTGATTTTCGACATAGCCCAGATTAATATCTGCCTGAGTCAACACATAAGTTCCTTTATAACTTGTTGTATTGGATTGCCCCACTCCCAATACTGCGATTGGTGTGCCTGTAATGTTTGCCTTTGGATCGGTTACCACCACATTGGTTAAATCCAGAGTCCCGGTATTGGTAATAACGAAGGAATAACGAATTTGCTCTCCCGGCTGTGCATACCCATCACCATTGGAATCAACGAAAACACCTTGTTTAAGCAATTGAATAGAAGGTTGTGCTACCGTTATTTTGATAACTGCTTCATCACAATTTGACGGATTTAATTTATCACAAATTTTATATACAATAGAATATACTCCCGCAGCTGTACCCGCAGGAACATCTACAGCACCAGTAAGAATATTTAAAACAGGAACTGCTGCTCCGTTTATGGAGTTTGCTGCGGTAATAAGCGTACTATTAATATTGGTCTGCAGAATTGTTGTTCCGTTTAGAGTATCGTTGGCGTACGCATTTAAAACATTACTTGCTCCGGTTAATCCATTAATATTGTCAGCGGCATCATCATTCGCAACAATTGTCGGAACAGCTACTACAATAGTAATAATGGCATCGTCGCAATTCGTTGGGTTTAATTTGTCGCAGATTCTATATCTAATCTGATAAGTTCCTACCGGTGTACCTGCCGGAATGCTAACAAAACCAGTCGCCAGATCTAAAACAGGAACCAGTCCACCATTTATAGAAGTTGCCCCACTGATTATTGTTGGGTTAATTAAACTCACATCTGTTAGAAGAACTCCGTTGTACGTATCATTGTTTGTAAAAGCATTCAGTACATTATTTATTCCTGACAAGCCGTTTGCGTTTGTGATGGTATCATCTTCCGCAACTATCGGAGGGGCGTTTACAATTATGATAATCGTTGCCTGATCACAATTCGTCGGATTTAGTTTTTCGCAAATTTGATATTGAATGAAATAAGTCCCTGCAGAGGTTCCTGGCGGTACATCGACATTTCCTGTAGCGGTATTCAATACCGGAACAATTCCGTTTGTTGATGTTGGCGGTGGCGTAGTACTCAAAACACTGATATTAACCAGGGTGGCTTGTGCTGTTACTCCGTTAAGGCTATCATTGGTTAGAACATTTACTACATTGTTTGCACCAACATAGCCGTTAATAGTATTGGCAAAATCATTATTAGCATCAATAATTGGGGCAATAACATTTACGGTTATATCTGCCTCACTGCAATTTGACGGATTTAGTTTTTCGCAAATACGATAATGAATAACGTAAATTCCTGCTGAAGTTCCTGCCGGTACATCGACATTTCCTGTCGCAGTATTCAATACCGGAACCGGGTTACCGGAAACATATCCCGCCGGAGTGGTGGTACTTACAGATGTAATATTAATGTTAACCAATTGAATATCCGAACCGTTCAGTCTATCATTTGTAATGGCATTTATGATGTTCGTTCCGCCTGTATACCCATTAATCGTACCTGCGTTATCTGCATTAGCGATGATCGTTGGCGCTATAACCACAATAGTTATAGTTGCGGTATCAAAATTAGCTGGATTTAAGTTCTCACTCAAACGATATTGAATGGTGTAAGTTCCTGCTGCGGTTCCTGTTGGTACATTTACATTTCCGTTTGAAGGATTTAGAACTGGTACCGCTCCGCCATTAATTGGTGTTGCCGGAACTACATTACTGATGGTTACCTGAGAAGGAATAACGGCCGCTCCGTTTAGAGTATCATTTGATAAAGCATTCACTACATTCGTTGCTCCTGTAAATCCATTAATATTGGCTGCGGAATCATTCACTGCATCAATTTGTGGTCCCACTACATTGATAAATACGGAAGCATTATCACAATTCAGCGGATTTATTTTCTCGCAAATATGGTATTTAATTTCATAATCGCCTGCCGGAGTTCCAGCCGGAATACTTACAAATCCGGTTAGCGGTTCTAATACCGGAACCGGGCCTCCGTTTATTGGTGTTGCGGCAGCATCAACGGTAATATTAACTTTCGAGATGTTAGCAGCAGTTCCGTTAAGGGTGTCATTCAATAAAACATCAATTGCATTATTAGTCGTTACATATCCGTTTATATTAGCAATTGTATCATCATTGGCTACAATTAACGGAGCCGAAACCTCAACAGTTATAAAAGCAAAATCATTATTAGACAAGTTCAGCTTTTCATTCAGCTGATACCCTATCAGGTAAATTCCTGCTGCAGTTCCCGGTGGTACACTTACGTTTCCTGTTATCACATTTAGTACCGGAACCAAACCTCCGTTAATAGGTGTAGCAGGTATAATATTAGTAATCGTTACTTCCGAAGGAATTACAGCCAAACCATTTAAGGTATCGTTGTTTAAAGCATTTAACGCATTCGGATCTCCAACAAACCCATTAATTGGTGCAAAATTAGCATCATCTACAGCATCAATTGGTGCCGGAACAACCATGATGGTAACCACGGCCTGATCACAATTCGTCGGATTTAGATTCTCACAGATTTTATATACAAATTTATATTCTCCTGCCGGTGTCCCCGGAGGAACGTCTACTAAACCGGTAACGCTGTCAAGTGTCGGAACCGGACCTCCATTTATAGCCGCTGGAGTTGATATAACGGTTGTCGTAATATCCGGAAGGTCCAGCATGCCTCCGTTCAGTAAGTCGTTATCATAAATATTGATGATATCATCTGCTCCTTCATAACCATTTACATTTAAAACCGTATCGTCAATAGCCTCAATAATTGGTACAACTACATTAATAATTACAGTCGCATCATCGCAATTACCCGGATTAAGGTCTTCGCAGATCTGATACTTTATTTGATATTGCCCGGCCGGAGTTCCCGGTGGAACAGTCACAAAACCTGTCGAAACATCCAATTCCGGAACGGGAGCTCCTGGAACTTTAGGCTGTGCAGGGGTTAAAATGGATGGGGTTAATAAATTGGCCAAATTGATATTAATGACTTGCCCGTCAAAAGTATCAGCGCCTGCTGCATTGGTATAAACATTAATCACATCTACCCCGCCTTCGTAACCGTTTATATTATTTACCTGATCGTCATTTACAATTAGCGGAGCAGCTTTTACGACCACTGCAATACTAGCGTTTGCACAATTGGTTGGGTTTAATTTTTCGCAAATGGTATACGTGATAAAATAAGTATTGGCCGGAGTTCCTGCAGGAATGCTAATACTTCCAGTAGCAGAACTAAAGACAGGCACATTGGCACCAGGATACAAAGGTGTAGCGGCTATATTTTGTGTTATTGTTATTTCATCAAAATTTGCTGCTGTAATTGGAACTCCGTTTAAACTATCATTGGTTAAAGCGTTTGCGGCGTTCATTTGCCCTAAATAGCCATTTATATTTTCTACTTTATCATCATTTGCTACAATTAATGCATTTCCAACGGGAACTAAAATAAATGCGGTATCACAATTTGTAGGTGCTCCAATTTCGCAAATCTTATATTCGATTTCATATAGCCCTTTTACAGTTCCCGGCGGAACATTTACATTTCCGGTGGTAATATCCAGATACGGAACTGTTGTAACTAAAGGGTCAATCGGCAAGGCCGGATTTACTACAGAAAGTGTCACATTAGATAATGTTGCCTGTGCACTCGCCAATCTGTCATTGGTCAGGGCATTGATTACATTGTTAGCTCCCGTATATCCGTTTACGAGATACTTAACAATATCGATTTTGGCATCAATTCCGGCAGTGGTTACGCTAATTACCTCTGTTGCTGTAGAACAATTTTTAAAATTTGAAGGATCTGACGGATTTCCCGGGTTTACAATTTCACAGATCGTATAAGTTAAGGTATAATCTCCCGCTGGTGTTCCCGGTGCCACAGAAATGGTTCTGGATAGCGGATTAAAATCATACGTCAAGTAACTCGAAATAGAGTTTATGGTCACATTAACCGATGAAGGATTCAAGATAACTCCGTTTATGGTATCACTGTCTAATATAGAATGTGGTGCAGTACTTCCACCTGTGTCTCCGGAGATGGCTGTAAAGTTTTCAGGAACCGCACAAATTCTGTTAAAAATAGTAAAGGTCGTTCCGGATGAGATACAAGTATTCAGCCCTACTCGTCTGACATAAATGGTTACACTTCCGGAAGGTAAACCTGCAAAAACGTTGCTGGCCTGAAAGGTTGTTCCATCACTGCTGTATTCATATCCTGTTCCCAGATCCGGATTCGTGATGTTAACGGTCCCTGTAGCAGTGGTACAGGAAGGTTGTTCTGTTACCAAACCAACCGGAGCAGAAGGCAGATCAAAAACCTTTAAAGTTACCTGATTGGAAAGGGTACGACAACCGGACTCTGCCTGAGAAATGTTCACTCTGAAATATCGGTTTCCTGCTGTAGCGTAAGCTGGTGTTGTATACGAAGCTGTTGTACCTCCAACTCCAGCTGTTACATCTGTATAAGGTCCTGCCAAAGCAGCAGCACTTTGCCATTGATACAATATTGGGCTTCCGGAAATATTTCCTGCTGCCACAACGGTAAAAGTATGAGTCTCATTAATACAGGCTTCCCCATCTTTTGGTTGTGTACTGATTATTGGAATCTCAAAAACATCTACTTTCGCCGGATTAGAATTTATAGTTCCGCATCCAACACCTGAATCTGTCACGCGCAATCTGTAATACGCATCGGCATTTACAAAACCGGTCGTATAAGTTGTTGTATTAGCTCCCGAACCGTCCGTTACGTTTGCCCATCCTGTTGTTCCATCCAAGGATTTTTGCCACTGATAGGTAAAGTTTCCGGAACCATTTTGCGCGCTGGATGTCATAGTAAATACACCTCCTTCACAAATGTTTCCGCCCACAGGCTGTACTGCTATCGTTGGATCCGGTATAACAGTTGCTACTACAACATTGGTAGTAAGAGTACAGTTTGGATTTGACGAAGTGATTACACAACGATAATAAGTTGTAACTGAAAGTGGTCCTGTCAAATAATTCGGATTTTGTGCTCTGATTTCTCCGGTAATATTAGCCCAGCCATTAACCCCGTCAGGAGAACGCTGCCATTGATAGGTAAACGAAGCCGACCCATTATTAGCAGAAGCCGCTGTTGACATCAATACTGTTCCTCCCACACAAACGGTATTCGGATTAACAGGCTGAGTCGTAATACTTGGAATAATTACTGAAGCAATACTCGATAGAATTGGTATACATCCCTGGGTAGGATCAGAAATGGCCACCTGATAAAAAGTAGTCACCGTTAAGTTTGGAGTCGTATAAGATGCCGAATTTGCGCCCGCAATATCAGTAAACGGACCCGCTAAAGCAGCAGAGCTTTTCCATTGGTACGCATAATTTCCGGAACCTCCTGCCACTACTACATTTAAAGTTGCATTTGAACCGCTGCAGATGTTTGTTTTAAATACCGGTTGTGTCACTATTGTAATGGCCGACAAAACGGTCACGGTCGCTACGTTTGAAGTAATGGTATTACATCCGCTTCCGCTAGCCGAAACATCTACTTTATAATAAGTCGTTTGTGTTAAAGCAGGAGTGGCATAAGTTGCTGCCGTTGCACCACCTATGGCTGTAAAAGTAGAATTGTTTGTACTGCTGTACCATTGATAAGTTAAGGCCGGAGTTCCATTCGCTCCTGTTACCGATAAAGTATGATTTCCTCCCGAACAAATTGTCGCTCCTGTTGGCTGAACGGTAATGGACGGATCCGGAACCACTGTTGCTGTAACGGTATTGGAGGTTAAGATACAATTGGTCGTCGATGAGGTCACCAAACATCTGAATTGTGTAGTTCCATTTAATATATCTGAAGTAAAATTAGCCGTAGTTGCCGTTGTGTTGGTTTCATTCACAAAACCTGAACCCGAATTACTTTGCCATTGATAACTAAGTGATCCTGTACCTCCGTTTAATGAAGCCGAAATACTGATGTTTACAATTCCTCCTACACATATAGCCACTGGAGTTACTGGCTGGGTAGTGATGGTTGCCACAAATACCGGTACTGCATTCGAATAAACTTCGCAGCCATTAGGCGTTTGTGTCACTCTGACTCTGTAATAAAAAGTAGAAGTTAATGCTCCGGTGGTGTAAGCGGCTGTTGTGGCTCCGCTTCCTCCTGTTGTATTGGCCCAGCCTGTTGTACCGTTTGCCGATCTTTCCCATTGATAAATCAAAGCTCCTCCCAAAGAATCTCCCGAAGCTGCGACTGTCATGGTATGTGTCGCACCGGAACAGATTGTATTTCCAACAGGCTGTTGGTTTACAACCGGATCAGGAATTACATCCACTAATACACTATTGGAAGATACCAGACCACAACCGTTTCCGCTAGCCGAAACATCCACTCGATAATAAGTATCTTGTGTTAATGCCGGAGTGGTATAAGTACTGGAAGTTGCACCGGATATTTGCGCAAAACTTATATTATCCGAACTGCTGTACCATTGATAATTTAAAGATGGAGTTCCGCCTGTTCCTGTAACTGATAAGGTAAATGCTCCGCCTGAGCAGACAATTCCGCCTGTTGGCTGAACTGATATGGCAGGATCAGCGACTACAGTTGCTGTAACCGTATTTGAAGTCAGTATACAATTGGTTGTTGATGAAGTTATCAGACATCTGAACTGGGTGGTAACATTTAAAACATCAGACGTAAAATTAGCGGTTGTTGCTGTCCCATTGGTTTCATTTACAAAACCTGCCCCTGAATTACTTTGCCATTGATAACTTAATGCTCCTGCTCCTCCGTCTAAAGTTGCAGCAATAGTCATGCTTACAATTCCGCCTACGCAAATAGCTGCCGGAGTTGCAGGTTGTGTTGTAATGCGCGCAACATTAACCAATGCCGGATTTGAAAAGGTTTCACAGCCGCTTCCCGATTGTGTAATTTGTGCTCTAAAATACAAATTCGATGTTAAGGCCGCTGTAGTATAAGTTGCGGTATTGGCTCCGCTTCCTCCTGAAACATTGGTCCAGCCTGAAGTTCCATTCACTGAACTTTGCCATTGATAAACAATCGTTCCTGCAGCTGTATTGGTAGTTGTCGCAGCGACCGTCATCGTATGGGTGTTTCCTGAACAAATTGTACTTCCTGTTGGCTGAGTGGTGACAACAGGGTCTGCAATAATGGTGAGTTTCGCCGCATTACTTGTAACCTGTGTACAAGTACTCGAGACAATTACTCTATAATAATAATCTCCGCTTGTTAAAGCATTATTAGTGGAAAAAGAAGCATTCGTTTGTCCTGAAATATTGCCCCAGCCCGTTACTCCATTGGCAGAAGTTTGCCATTGATAGGTATAAGGTGCTATGCTTCCGGTTGGACTAGCCGTAAAAGTTGTGGTACCTCCTTCGCAAATGGTGGTATCACTTGTTAATCCCGCAAGGGCTAAGTCAGAAGCTCGTACTATATTGACTTCATCTGTATAAGAATTACAAGAACCATTACTAATCGTCCATTTTAATCGCGTTGTTCCTACTGATATATTCGTTACCGTAGTATTAAAAGCATTGGCATTGGTAATTACTGCCGTACCTCCGGGATTTGTTACAAAAGTCCAGACACCTGTTCCCGTTACCGGATTGTTTCCATTTAAGGTTGCGGTTCCGGTATTACAAATCGTCTGATCGACTCCTGCATTTGCTAAAGGCGGCAATGCATTTACGGTTACTGAAACAGTACTGGAACTTGATGCACACCCTCCGCTTGTAATCGTCCATCTAAAAACATAATTACCTGCCTGTGTTCCCAGAACAGTTGTTGTTGGCGAAGTGGCGTCTGTAAAACCTACTGTTACCGGCCCTGAGACTTGTGTCCATAAACCCGTTCCGATTATTGGTGTATTTGCTGCCAGAGTCAGCGTTTGAAATTCACAGATACTAATTGGAGTTCCCGCATTTGAAGTGGATGGCAGAGGATTAACCGTTAAAGTCATCTCATCAAAAAATTGACAGCTCAGATTTGTGGCTGTCCATCTCAAAACATAAGCTCCCGAAGCACTTGGTGTAAATGTAGAAGTCGGACTTGAAGCATCAGAAAAAATTCCTGCCGGTCCACTGGTTTTTGACCATTGCCCCGTTCCAACAGTAATGACATTGGCAGCTAAAGTTGCACTATCAGATTCACAAATCGTCTGATCAGGTCCGGCATTAGGAACTGTTAAATCTGCAGTCACCGTAATTTGAACCGAATCTGTTGTAGACGGACAAAGCGCTCCATTGCTAACGGTCCAGCTAAAAACATATACCCCTCCTGTTTGTGTCAGATTGCTAACCGTTGTAGTAGGCATAATATCTGAACTAAATACCGCTGTAGTTGGTCCGGAAACCTGAGCCCATTTTCCCACTCCTGCCAGTGGTGGAATTGCCGTTAAATCTGTCACAGATCCGCAAATACTTTGATCACCACCCGCAATTGCCGGTGAAGGCGGTTCTGAATTCTCAATCCTAATTTGATCCGACTCACTGCAGGTTCCTGAACTAACGGTCCAGTTAAACACATAAAAGCCATAACCCGGGTTTATAAACATCGTATTAGGATCGGTATCATTTACAAAAGATCCTGTTCCCGGGCCGAATAATACCGTCCATTTTCCTGTTGTTCCGGGATCAGGTGTCGAAGCTGCCAGCTGAAATCCTCCTGCACCTACATCGCAAAATTCCTGATTAGGTCCCGCATTTGGAGGTGTTGTAATCTGACCGTTTACCGTTACCTGAATATCATCTGACGTTTCAGGACAAAGGCCTTGTGCCGCAATAGTATATCGAAACACGTAAACACCCGGTATTAAATTGGTTACCGCTGCGCTATTGTTACTGGTTGTTGTAATGGTTGGTGCTCCTGCTCCTCCGGAAACATAAGTCCAGGTTCCTGTACTGTTGGGATTACCCGTTAAATATAAAGGTCCCTCTAAGCAGGTGGCATAATCAGACCCCGCAGCTGCAACTTCCGTTACTTTTACGGTCATCTGATCTTGGTTTGTCGGACAATTTATTCCTGTAGAAGTCGTCCATTCTAAAATATATTCTCCCGTTATAAGTCCGGATAAAGTTGAATTGGCAGCTCTTGCATCTGAAAACACAGGCGAATTTGGTCCGCTGACTAACGACCATATTCCATTGCCAATCACCGGAGGAGTCGCTCCGAGAGTAACCGAATTTTGATTACAAACCGTTTGATCAGGTCCTGCGATTGCCGGTGAAGGACCTTCATCAACATTAAGCTGTACCGTAGCTGATGTACTCGCACAGAATCCTCGTGAAATGGTCCATTTGAACACCCATGAACCTGGAGTTAGTCCTGTGATTGTAGTAGTGGGACTAGTCGGATTTGTAATAACAGGTCCGTCTCCTCCACTAACCAATTCCCATAGACCGCTTTCTCCGGAAGCTGGTGCATTTCCCGTTACTGTTGTATTATTGGCACATAGTCTTTGACCAGGACCTGCCTGAGCTACAGTAATATCAGGTGCTATAGTTACACCCACACTATCTTCACCATCGGCACAGCCCACATTACTAACGGTCCATTTGAAAGTATAATCTCCGTCACTTAATCCTGTTACCGTAGTATTATATTGCGTTGGATTTGTAATGGTTACTGGTGTTCCCGTTGTTTGAGTCCAAAGACCAGTTCCGGGAGCAGGATCATTTCCGTTTAAGGTAATCGTGCCGGTACCCGTCGGAAAACATTGAGCAGCTCCTGCATCGGCATCTGCTCCTTCTGTACCATTGGTAACAACATCAACTGTATCTGCCGACGTACCGCAACCGTTTGCAATAGTCCAGGTAAAAGTATAAGTTGTATTGGCAGCCAATCCGCTTACTCTGGTATTTGGATCACCCGGATCACTAATAATTACTCCGGCACTAGGAGAAACTGTCCAGGTACCATTTTCGCTATTCTGTATGGCATTTCCCTGTAATTGAACTTTTGCCCCAAAACAAACTGCTTGATCAGGTCCGGCATTAGCATCTGTAGGGGCAACACTGGATACCAAAACCTCAGAAGTGCTTTGAGATACTTCACAGGCTTCTCCACCTGAAATGGTCCATCTAAATTTATATGCCCCGTTAATTAAGGGAGATACTGTTGTAGTGGGGCTATTGACATCAGAAAAAGTCACACTACTGGGGCCCGAAATCTGTGACCATTTTCCTTTCCCCCGAACGACCAGATTTCCCGCCAATGTTCCGGAAGTTGAATTACAAGGTACTATCTGCATCGTTCCCGCACTCGAGGTGGTAGGAGTTGCAGATACCACCAATGTCACATTATCATAAACGGTTTCACACTGACTCCCCTGATTTGGCGCTTTAATTAACCGAACAACATAAGTTCCTGAAAAAGTCAATTGACTAATCGTAAGACTGTTTCCTGAAAAATTCACCGGAGCTGTCGGGAATGAAGGATAAGGCGGATTCAGAATGGGATTGATACTTGGTCCTGATACGATCTGCCAGCTCATTTGTCCATTACCTGTAAAAGTTACCGGAATTATAGCCTCAGAATCATTACAGCCCAGAACCTGATCCGGACCTCCTGAAATGGATATTATATCTTCTAAGACTACCACATAATTAGCCGTCGTCACACAATTTGTTACGCTATTAGTCAGGGTGTACAAAAAAGTATAGGTTCCTAATGTGCTCATTCCTGACACTGCTGTGGCCGGAGAAGTCGGATTTTGAATTACTGCTGTTGGGCCTCCGGTTTGCGTCCACTGTACACTTTCATTTACGTATCTGGGTATTGTTCCCTGAAGGATTGTTGAGGTTCGTCCGTCACAAAAAAAAGCTGTAGAACCGTTAACATTAGTAACATCGGCTGTTGGCGGCGGAACTACTACCGTCACTTCATCCACTCCATTGGCACAGGTTCCGGCAACAGTCCATCTAAAAACATAGGTGCCTTCAAGCAGGCCTGTTACGGTTGTATTGTTTTGGTTGGCATTCGTAAAAGTTGGAATACTTGGTCCTGAAACAACTGTCCAGGTACCTTGCTGCTGTCCCGGTGTATTTCCGCCAAAACTCCCATTAAGAGTAACGGTCTGAGTAGCAGAATAACAGTTTGAAAGCGTGATGTCAGATCCTGCAGTAACAGGCATTCTTCCGCCCAAGCTTGAGATAACTACGTCATCAGTTGAAGTACAGGATGCATTTGTTATGGTCCATCTTAGCGTAGTCGAACCGGAACTATTTCCGGAAACGGTAATAGTACTAGTGGGAGAATTTGGATTGTTAATTGTAACTCCGGCACTATTATTTCCTACAATACTCCAGGTTCCTGTTTCTGTTCCTCCTACTGTGTTTCCGTTAAGTGGATATGTCCCCTGACAATAGGTTTGATCCGGCCCTGCATTTGCAGCTGTAAGTGGCGAAACTGTCACTACAACATCATCAAATATGGTAGAATCGTCACCACATTTAGCCGTTAATCTAAAAGTATAACTATTTCCGGGAACCGCTCCCTTAATTAAGGTCTGCAATGCATTCGGATCATCGATTTGTACCGCTGGCCCTCCTATCTGACTCCATTTCGGAGCATCCATAAAATTAGTCCCCGGTGCCGTATTGGCTGTCCCCAGTAAATAAAACTGATCTGGTGGTAAAGCTGTTGCTCCACCCGGACAAATTGTTCTGTCTGCATTTGCATTTACAGTACAATTCTGCGAAAAAGTATAAACGGGAAGTACAAATAAAAAAAGAAAAGCGTTTTATTTAGTCCTTTATGTAATTTATCAGAGTAATTTAATTTCATAAATTTAAATTTTTGAATTAAAAACAAAGAAATAACAGTAAAAACGTTGGGGCGGCTTAACACAAATTTAATAAAAAAAAGCTTATCAAGTCAATAAATACACTGATTATTAAGTAGTTACAAAATAAAAGCAATTAAAAAACACAACTTACTGATTATCAATAAATTACACGTGTTTAAGGATTTTATTTGTATGAAAAAATTAAATAAGAGCTCCTAAAATCATTAAAAAACCAAAAAAACAAGACAAACTACATCCTGTTTTTAGTTTTATTCAAGAAAGAGAATATTGCGTTTTAAGCCATCAAATTTGGTTCTTTTGATAGGGGAATTTTTAAAAACTAACCGAAAAGTTTCTTCGGTAATTTCAATCCAATCCTTTTTAGAAAAGGAAAGCAGTTCTGGATTGGGATTGAATAAAGGTTCGGAATGCGGCTTTGAGAATCGATTCCACGGACAAACATCCTGACAGGTATCACAGCCAAACATCCATTCATCAAACTTTCCCTTCATTTCATGAGGTATGTTTTCTTTGAGTTCGATAGTGTAATACGAGATGCATTTGCTGCCGTCGACTACATGAGGAGCCACTATTGCCTGTGTGGGACAGGCATCAATACAAGCAGTACATGATCCGCAATGATCTGTTGTAGCGTGGTCGTACTCTAAATCTAAATCCAGAATAAGTTCGGCAATGAAATAAAAAGATCCTACTTTTTGAGTCAGCAGGTTACCGCTTTTACCAATCCAGCCCAGTCCGCTTTTTGCTGCCCAGGCCCGATCTAAAACGGGTGCCGAATCTACAAAAGCACGACCTGATACTTCTCCTATATTTTCCTGAATCGAGTGTAAAAATTCTTTTAATTTTTCTTTAATCACAAAATGATAATCCTGACCGTAGGCATATTTCGAAATTTTAAAGCTTTCGTCGGTCTGTGTTTCTGTTGGGTAGTAATTTAGTAAAAGTGACACTACACTCTTAGCATCATCTACTAATAAAGTAGGATCCAGACGTTTGTCAAAATAATTCTCCATATACCCCATCTGCCCATGATGGTTGTTGTTTAACCATTTTTCAAGACGCGGTGCCTCCTCTTCCAGAAATCCCGCTTTGGATATTCCGCAAGAAAGAAAACCGAGCCTTTTGGCTTCAGCTTTTATAAATTTTGAATAGGTCTCTTTAGAATTGATTGTCATCTTTTAGAGAATAAAACTTCTATTCCAACAGGTTTTAAAGTAATTAACGGATTGAATTGAACAATATCAGTCTCCGATTTAATTACGTATTTTTTTACAACATGAGCCACAGTAAGGCACATTTCATAGATCGCAAATCCCGCTCCGATACACATTCTTGGTCCGGCTCCGAAAGGATAAAAATATTGCATCGAGTGTTTCTTTTGTTCTCCAAGAAAACGTTCCGGGATAAACTCTTCGGGATTTTCCCAGTATTTAGGATTTCGATGCAACTCATAAAAAGAAACTCCAATTAATGTTCCTTTTTTTAAATGATACGGTCCAATAGTATCGTCTTCAACATTTTGCCGGTCTGTAATCCAGGCTGGCGGATACAGACGCATCGCTTCATTGATAACGGCATTCAAATAGGTCATCTTCTGCAATTGTTCTGTTACATTCTCTGTTTGTGCTTCGATTTCCAGAATTTCATCCAATACTTTCTGCTGTATCTCCGGATTTCTTCCCAAAAGGTATAGTGTAAAAGTTAAGGCGTTGGCACTGGTTTCATGTCCGGCAATAAAAAGAATTTTAATTTCATCGATCAGTTGTTTGACTGACATTCCTTCACCGGTATCTTCGTAACGTGTTTCTAAAAGCAGCTGAAGCAAATCGTTTACGGGCTCTCCCGAAGTCGTTCGCTCGTCGATAATTTCCTGAATAATTCGATTGTTCTCTTCAGCCAGTTGCAAATGTTTTGCCACCTGACCACTCACCGAAAACCACCATGCTTTATGGGGAAGCCGAATTTCTTTGATCAAAAAATTCTGAACTTCTTCGATGATGTATTTGATCCGATTTAATTTCTCTTCCGAAATCGAAAGGTGAAACAGTGACTTCGCCACTACATTAAATGCGAGCTGACTCATAACCGGAAAGAGATCAATGCACTTTTCTTCCTCCAATTCCTTTAATTCTGAAACGATTGTCTCATTCATATTCTCAACCAGCTGATTCATTTTCTGTTTGTGAAACGCGGGCTGAATGAGTCGCCTTTGTTTCAGCCAAAAATCACCGTCAACGGTCAAAAGTCCTTTTCCCAAGTATTTTGAAAGATAAACGGACTGAAATTTAGATTTGTGATAGTTCCTTTGATTTTTCTGCAAAATATGCTGAGCAATCTCATTATCACGCGATAAAATCAAGTGTTTCGAACGTCCTATCTGAAGTGAAAAAGAATCCCCAAACTGATCAAAATATCTTTTATGATAAGGAATAGGGTTTCTGCGCACTCCTTCGGCATCTAAAAAGAACCTTACGATCGAAAGCTTGTTCGGGTACTTGTATTTTTTATTTTCAGACATGCTTAACAGGATTAAAACAATCCGCCCTGAATGTTGGTGTTTATTTTTCCTAAATGTTTGTAGGCCTTATCCGTAACCTCACGTCCACGTGGTGTACGCATAATAAAACCTTCCTGAATCAAAAAGGGTTCGTAAACTTCTTCAATAGTTTCACTGCTTTCTGATACAGCAGTTGCCAAAGTCGAAAGTCCTACGGGGCCGCCTTTGAATTTGTTAATAATGGTCAGTAAAATTTTATTATCCATTTCATCCAGTCCATGCGCGTCTACATTTAGTGCTTTTAAGGCATAACGTGCAATTTCGATGTCGATGGTTCCATTTCCTTTTATTTGTGCAAAATCGCGAACTCTTCTCAATAATGCATTGGCAATACGAGGTGTCCCACGGCTTCTACCGGCTATTTCGATAGCGGCATCCAATGAAATTGGCATTTTAAGTATAGAAGAACTTCTTTCTACAATGGTGGTCAAAAGTTCAGTAGTGTAGTATTGTAAACGGGATGAGATTCCAAAACGAGCTCTCATCGGAGCTGTCAATAACCCGGAACGCGTTGTAGCTCCTATCAGCGTAAAAGGATTCAGATTGATTTGTACCGTTCTGGCATTTGGTCCGGATTCAATCATAATATCGATTTTGAAATCCTCCATAGCCGAGTACAAATACTCTTCGACAATAGGGCTCAAACGGTGAATCTCATCAATGAATAAAACGTCTCTCTCGTCAAGATTGGTCAATAAACCTGCCAAATCTCCCGGTTTGTCCAAAACAGGGCCTGAAGTAATTTTGATCCCCACTTCAAGCTCATTAGCCAGAATGTTCGCCAAAGTAGTTTTACCCAATCCCGGAGGTCCGTGAAAAAGAGCGTGATCAAGCGCTTCACCACGCTGATTAGCGGCAGCAACGAAAATCTTTAGGTTCTCTAAAACCTGATCTTGTCCTGCAAAATCATCAAATGACAGTGGACGCAATCTTTTTTCAAGATCTAATTCTTCCGGATTGTACCCTTTTGTAGTGGGATCTAAGTTTTCATTCATTTTACAAAGATAGACAAAGAAATTAGTTTGTAAAACAGTTCTATTTCAAATAACAAATTCCAAGTTTCAGGTTTCAAGTTTCAAGTTTCAGGTTTCAGGTTTCAGGTTCTAAATCATTCCTTTGCCAGACTAATGACGAACATCTCTTCGTTATCCGCCATTTGAATTCCGATACTCTTTTTAGGAAATGTTCTTTAAGAAGTCTAAGAGCTTTACTTCCCTCTTAATGATTCTTACCAGCATTACTCCAAAAAACAGTAAAAAACCAAATCCGCTAACAAGGATATAGAGATAAAACCCTTTGGAGAAATTTTCTTTAAAAACGGGCAAAAGCAAGGTAAATCCGGCAATATAAGTCAGGTAAATTATGGGCGTAAAAATGTAATGTATTTTTTTTCTCCATTGATAAAACCGGTGAGCCTGCTTGCTGTATTCGATTAAAGGAACGTCTGTTTTTAAATTCTCAAATTTTCTTGCGCTCCTCCACTCCAGAGCGATACGAACCACTAGCATGGTAATCATAATTCCCAATCCGAAACTGAATACCGTTTGTTTGTAGGCTCCCACCCAAATGTAATAGGCGATGAGTATGATTGCCGTCAGACTCAGAATTATTCTGGTCCAAAGATGATTGCGTTTTATTTTTTTAGTATGGGCTTCTGCCTTTTCAATAACATCGTTGGCGGCTGGTTTTATATTGGATGCTGCTTGCTGATCCCAAATGTTTTGTAAATCTTCAAATGTTTTCATTTTGTACACATTGCGTTAAACTTTTTTTAATTCGATGAATTCTAACCCGAAGTGTTTCTTCAGTGATTCCGATTACTTCTGATATCTCGCGATATTCAATACCATCTAAGATCATCAGAATGATCATTTTATTGGTTTCTTCGAGCTTTTGTATGCACTGATACATTTGCTGAAGCTGTTCTTCTTTTTCATCAGAATAGGTTTCCGAAGCAACCTTAGGCAGTATATCAGTTCTGATTTCTTTTCTCACAGATGATTTTCGCAAATAAAGAAGACAGGTATTAACTGTGATCCTGTAAATCCAGGTACTGATGCTTGATTCATTCCGAAAGGTATCTAAATGCTCCCAAACCTTGATGAAAACTTCCTGAGCTGCATCAGAAGCTAATGCAATATCTCCACAAAAATAACCTTTGCACAAACGAAACACTTTGTTATAATGTTTGTTATAGATCTCGTTAAATTGTTCTTTTTTATTCACCTTAACGTATTTCTGATTTTACTTTTTCCATGAACCACTCCGGTTGATCGTACATTACAAAATGTGCCGAATTTGCTGCATAATAAATTTTAACCGACGGCAGATTTTCATATTGCGCTTTATAAGTATTTTGTACGGTAGCAAGATCGGGATTTGTCGCCGCTAAAATTATTACCGGGATTTTAATTTTGGCAATTTCTTTACGCAAATCTAAATTAAGCATATCGATATAACCGTACACATAGGTTTTCCTGTCGGCCACACTCATCCATTCGTTGATTGTTTTTTGCTTTTCTTTGTTGAGACACATATAAGACGTTGCCTGAGAATTCATCGCATTGAAAGCTTTTTGATCCATTCCCAGCATCATTTTGCTTTGCGGATTGTCATAAGGAATGACTTCTCCTTTGTAGTTCGGAATCATTAAAGCTGCACTTGCAGGTAAAGCGTCCACAAGGATTACTTTTTTGAACAAATTCGTTTCTTCGGCTGCCAGCCACAAACTTAGAGTTCCTCCTAAACTATGACCCATTAATGTGGCTTTCTTTAGCTTTTTGGTCTTTACATAAGAGACAACCTGGTTTTTTATTGTGGACAACCAAGGACATTCAATTGGAGGAACATTTCCGAATCCTGCAAAAGTAAAAATGTGGCATTCGTAATTTTTAGAAAGTTCGGCTACAGTTTCGTTCCATACTTCTCCTGTACAGCCAAAACCCGGAAATAATAAAACAGGTGCTCCTTTTCCTTTTACGTCGACCTTAAAAGCGGTTTGCGAAAAAACAGATTTTGAAATAAGAAGCATTAATGCGATCAGTAAAATTGATTTAGTTTTCATAATGTTATTTTTTAAAGTTTCTCTTTTGATGCAGTGCTATACTATTTGTTACCTCAAAAAATACTTTTTTTTAAAATAAATTAGAATCCCATAATCTGCGGTACTTCACGCATACTTTTGTTACGCAAAAAAAACGGAACAATGCAGCTACTTTAGTTATTTAACCTCTTTCAGAATACTCTCTGCTATTTTATTATAATCATTGTTGTAGTGATGTGACCCGGGCAAAGCAATAGTTTTGATTCCGGCTTCTGAGAAACGATTGCGGGTTGCGGCGTCTTCTTCATCTCCAAAAAAACAAATTGGATTGTAGGACTTGATTTTTTTTATTTCGGAAATCACATCAAAAGTGTCCTTCGAACTTTCCATACTCAGCATGTCTGCAATATGAATTTCAAAATCAGCTTTTACATCCGGAGACAACAAATACAATCCTTTTAATTTTTCTTTCAGGGATTCCGGAAAATTACCCGCTACAAACGGAATTACAGAAGCACCAAATGAATAACCGGCAAGTAGGAATGTTTTTCGATTCCATTGCTGTAAATAATGTTCAACTGCTTTAGCAATTGCATTCGAAGTCTCGACAGGAGTTTTTGCATTCCAAAAATATTTCTGGGAATCCAATCCTATTACGGCAATTCCTTTCTCTGCCAAAGTTTCCCCGACAGATTGATCAAAACTTGTCCATCCTCCATCACCTGAAATTAAAAAAGCGACAGGCAAAGATTCCTCTTTACTTTTTGTCGGAATTAAGATTAAAGGCATTTCAAAAGGCAAAGGTGCAAGGTGCTGTTCTTTCAGCAAAAGGTTTTGTTCTGATTTCTGTTGACTATAATTCGGGGTGTTCAAGATCTCCCTGAAGGCAGCTGTAAATTGTGGCAGCCAGTTTTTAGTAACCGAAAAACCATGTCCCACTTTGGGCAGTGTGATTAGTTTTCCCTGCTTCATGCCTTCCATGTATTTTTTGGTGTCGGCATAATTACAAACCTGATCGGTGATTCCTTGCAAGACGATAAAAGGAGCCGATAATTTTTCGGTTTTTTCCAGAAAATAAGCTTTCCCTTCTTTCAAAACATGTGAAGTTAATCCGGAACCATCACATAAAGTCCTGTCCGTTTCTATATCGGGACAAAACCCTAAAGCAATGGCTCCGCCAAAAGTATTCGCGGGAGCCTGAGCCAGCATACCGTAGATCAGGGTTGCTCCCGAAGAATATCCGGCCAATATTGGCTTTAGATATTGCTTCATCTTTATCTTTTTTTGCAACATCAGACTAAGCTCTTCAAAGTCTCCGGCAGGATAATAACATTTGGATTTTTCTTTTTTGATTTCCTTAAAATAATGCTGAATATCAATCCCCGCAACCACAGCTCCCTGGTCAACAATGTTTTTAGCCATATCGACAACACCGCTGTTCCATCCGCCATCACCTGACACAAACAAAACAACCGCTGTTGGTGCTATTTTAGGCTTGTATATCATGATTTTTCCAAATGCTCCAACCCTTAAAGTATCTGTTGTTACGGCATAAACATTAGTCCCAAAAATAAAAACCGACAGAAGAAGTGTTACGACTTTATTCATCTTGATTGTTTTTTAACATTACGAAATCTTAAATTATAGTTTTCCTATTATACATTATGACTGAAATTGCAATAAAATAAACATACAGATTCAGCAGAAAAAGCCTTTGCCATAATCCTTTGCATGAAGCAATTAAATCACCTGCCTCAGAAGGTAAACGAATCCCAAAGCACAACAGAGTAATACCGCCAATGATAAAAATGATCCATGAAAAACAGTAAAACCCGGGATTGTCTTCTTTTGAAATCACGCTACACATTACTAAAGGCAACAATACTGCAGCAATAATTCCGACACCTCCTGCAATATCATGTAAAAGAAATGAGAAAGTCCTTTTACCGTTTATGATATCCGCTTTAAACAAACCGGAGCCTATCCCTTCTCCAAATCCATACATCATAATCAACAAAGAAGCAAGTTTTACAAATCGCCTGTCTTTATCAAAGGCTTTTCTGAAAAGGATTCCAAAAAAAATAAATACGATTCCAATTAAAATCCACCAGGCAGAAATTAATTTGGATACCGGACTAATAGTTGCTCCCAAAGAACTAATGGTGTTCTGCAGCTGACTATACCCCTGATAATACTTTCCTAAGACAAACAGCACTATAAAATCAGAAATACAGGTAATTATACAGATCACTGCTGCCACTCTAACCCAATTTAATGGTACTGTTTTCCCGGCCTTCATCTTCTTAATTATGATTTTACGACTTTATTCAAAACTAAGGGGACCTGTAGCAAATCATAATCATGCGTATACACTAAGTATTTATTGTACCAAACCGGAGAAAATTTTTCTTTAAAATCACGCAATCCTTTATAATGTGAAAAATACTTAATCCTTTCATAAGCAAACTTCATTGACTTTTCCGGAAAGGTGTCCGGGTCTTCAATTCCACTCATAGCAGCTAATCCTAAATTGACTGACGTACAGCCCTGAGTTTTCAAATAAGTAAAAAGTTCCAAAAGGATAAAATCGATGATCCCATTTGGTGCATCATTGGTTTTCCGAATCAAATCGTATGTTCCTTCTCCTTTAGCATAATCCGGAATCACATTTAAAAAAGCCACGATTTTCTCTTCAGCATTTTCAACTGTTATGATGGTTTGCTGTTTGAGTTCTTCCCAATCAAATTTACCTTGTGAAAAAACGATTTCAGTTCTTCCGGTACCTGCAAGCCATTCATCACTTACCGCTTTAACTTTTTGCAGTAATCCATCCTTAACCGGTGCCGTATGAATGGTAGTCTTAAAACCCTTTTCTTTGACTTTGCTTATCGCATTACGCAATGATTTTTTGGCACCTCCTTCCATCGTAAATACCGATAAATCCACAACAGCTTCCTGTCCTATAAACAGATTCTTTTTGTGTAATGAGGCAAAGAGTGCTAAATTTTCTTCAGGAACACGATAATAAATACTTCGCAAGCCATTCTCATAACAATACTCGTCAAACTCGACAATGCACTGTTTAAATTCATCCTCCGACGCTGCTACGGGGTTTTCTAAAACCACCGCAAAACTATCCGCTACACGATAAGCTAAAAAAGACTTTTTACTTTTCGCTATAAAAATATTTTTATCGTCATACGTTTTAAAATAGTCTAAAGCAGAAGTTCCATACTGAGTCAGAAGATCTTTAGCAGATAAAAAATCATCTTCTATTGCTTCTTTTTTTATGGTGTAGGGACGGATTAAGGCAAAGATCAAAAAGCCTATGGATAAAAAACCACTAATGTTGATGGAAAGTAAAAAGCGCCTAGCAAATCTGTCAAGAGGAACCAAATCAGAGCTCCCCACCAAAAAGTAATTCTGAAAGCCATATCTAATAGATTGCTGCCAATGAAAATCGATGCCAAAATGTTTCTTATCCAAAAAGTAGAATCCCAGAATGCTGTATATTAAAACAGCTGCCATAGTGATTAAAACTGTTTTTAATCCGATACTCTGCAGGTGCGCATTGCTCTTGATATAATATTCTTTTCTGGTAATAATCAAACTGATAAAAACAATCAGAGCGATTACTGCTTCTTCATAATCAATAGCCTTTGTGAGGTGTCCAATCACAGAAATACCACTTAAGAAAATGGCGGACCACCACGCATTTCGCAAACCTTTGAGCATAAATGTCGCATTTACCAACATGAATAAACCTGCGGTTATCACAAAATCATTTGATGCTTTAATAGCCGAGACGGGAATGATGTTTCTCAGAATGTGCAATCGTTCTGAAATCGCCGGGGTTAATACGGACACTATGTTTATTAATCCCAAAACAAAAAGTAAAAACGAAGGCACCACCCGCATCAATAAGGTATTCGCATTAAACAAAAAGAGGAATGCCCCTGCAACTAATGGAATCCAAAATTCGAAGAAACGATACAAAAAAGTGATAGCTATAGCACTAACATTATCAAACCCGAATTGTATTAATATAAAACTCATTGAGATTTCTATAGCCCCTAACCCTCTCAAAAAAGGAGAAACGATTAAAAAAATAACCGAAACAATGTACCCTATTACAGCCGCAGGCAACGACGGTTCAAATCCCAAAGCAATCATCGCAATATACAAATGAGCTATTCCAGCAAACTCGATGAGTACAGAATAAAAAACAACCTGCAAAAATTTCTTTTTTAAAATTCTGTTTTGCTGCAAATCATCCAAGAAGACAACTGCTGAAGGAAGAAGTTTTATAATGAGACGGTACAGAGACCCTTTTTTTAATATCGAATCATAAATCAGAAAAACAAACAAAGCTAAGATCACAACCGCTCCCAAGGCATATCCTTCACCAGATCCCGCAGTTCCCTCAAATAAAGAGTAAATTAACGCCGGTATTGCTACAATAATAACCGAGAGTATCCCGACAAAACCATAAACTACAGAAGCAAAATGAATTTGAGTTTGTTTTACACCGCTCTTTTCGATGGATTTTGTAAAAAAAGCTAAAGAAGAAATTCCACCCGCTGGTAAAAAAACGCTTACAAAATTTCGTTTGAGAAATAAAACAATGGCCTGTTTAAAAGATATACCGCTTTGAACAGCTTTAAAAGAGGCAAAATACATTAACGCCTGAAGTGTTACATATAAGAAAGCAAGAGCTATTCCGCACGAAACCCAAAAAAAGCTAGCATTGGTAATTACAGTATTAACTTCTACTAATTCCGAACGTTCGTGTTTGATAAACCAGATTCCGATTCCAATAAAAAAAATAGTAAATACAAACTGCCTGATAATTTTATCATTCTCACGTAAATAAGAGACTCCCTTTCTGTCTTTAAAAAAACTAAAAATTGTATTGGAAATCACTTGTGTCTTCATATTATCAGCGAATAATTTACTTATGAAAAATGAAACCTGTTTCTATATAAATATACAATAATTATCTATTTGTCAATTATTTAGTTGGCTATTTTTCTCACTTTTACAAACCATATTAAACTAAGGGTAATTATGACTACAGCCAATTAACTTTTCGGATCAAGAACAAAAGTTGGGGAGAAAAAGGATGAAAGCCTAAAAACTACGAGCATAGTGCGAAGCCCTATAAATTTGATTAAGGTGTAGAATTACCCTGAAAGGGCAAAAGCAATTTTAAACTCCAACAAATCCCATTAAAAAAAATAACATTCTTAAAGAATCTCGCACAAGATATGCCGGGTGCTTTTCTTTGCGATCACGCTTTTGCCCTTTCAGGGCATAACCCATAATTGCCATCATCATTCCTAGTGCTGCGTACGATGCTTTTGCCATAGCTCCTTCAAAGCAAATCCAAATTTCAATAGTACTCCTGTCACAATTGAAATTTGGATTCAAATCTTTTCCTACGCAAATGAAATAATCGATTCACATTCTAAACGCGCGGTTTATAAAAACAAAAAAGACTGTCTTTACAGACAGTCTTTTAAAGTATTTTTAGTGGTGTAAAACTTCTTCACCTTCTTTCATCGGTACATTTTGCGGTACAAAATCTACATCGTGATTCGGGTTACTGTAGTCATACGGCCAACGGTATACGTGAGGAATTTCACCTGGCCAGTTACCGTGGATATGTTCTACAGGAGTAGTCCACTCTAATGTTGTTGATTTCCATGGATTCTGAACCGCTTTCTTACCATAGAAAATACTAACGAAGAAGTTGTATAAGAATACTAATTGGAACGCACCTCCTACAAGAGCGAATGTTGTAATTAAAACATTCACATTTTGTAAATCATCAAATAATGGGAAGTTTGTGTTTGTATAATAACGTCTTGGTAAACCAGCTAATCCGATAAAGTGCATTGGGAAGAATACTCCATAAGCACAAACTGCTGTTACCCAAAAGTGAATGTAACCTAAGTTTTTATTTAACATTCTTCCGTACATTTTAGGGAACCAGTGGTAAATACCAGCAAACATTCCGTAAAGTGCAGAGATACCCATTACTAAGTGAAAGTGAGCAATTACGAAGTAAGTATCGTGAACGTTAATATCCAAAGTACTGTCTCCTAAAATGATTCCTGTTAAACCTCCAGTGATGAAAGTAGAAACCATTCCGATAGAGAATAACATTGCAGGATTGAATTGTAAGTTACCTTTCCATAAAGTTGTGATCCAGTTGAACGCTTTTACAGCAGATGGAATTGCAATCAATAAAGTTGTGAAAGTAAATACAGATCCTAAGAAAGGATTCATACCTGAAATAAACATATGGTGACCCCAAACAATTGTAGATAAGAATGCAATTGCAAGAACTGACATAATCATCGCTCTGTAACCAAAGATTGGTTTACGAGAGTTTGTAGCCATAATTTCAGACACAAGTCCCATCGCTGGTAAGATTACGATGTAAACCTCAGGGTGTCCTAAAAACCAGAATAAGTGTTCGAACAATACAGGAGAACCACCTTGGTAGTGTAAAACCTCTCCGGCAATATAGATATCAGATAAGAAGAATGAAGTACCAAAACTTCTGTCAAAGATCAATAATAAAGCAGCTGACAATAATACAGGGAACGAAATAACACCAATGATAGCTGTTACGAAAAATGTCCAGATTGTCAATGGAAGTCTTGTCATAGACATTCCTTTTGTTCTAAGGTTGATAACCGTTACAATGTAGTTCAAAGATCCCATTAAAGAAGATGCGATAAAGATCGCCATTGAAACTAACCATAAAGTCATACCTGTTCCAGAACCAGGGATTGCTTGTGGTAAAGCACTTAATGGTGGGTAAATTGTCCAACCTGCAGATGCTGGTCCAGCTTCAACAAATAAGGAACATAACATCACTACAGCAGATAAGAAGAACAACCAGTATGAAATCATATTCATAAATCCGGAAGCCATATCTCGCGCTCCAATTTGAAGTGGAATCAATAAGTTACTAAAGGTTCCGCTCAAACCGGCCGTCAGTACAAAGAATACCATGATGGTACCGTGAATGGTAACCAAAGCCAGATAAATATCATTTGCCATTACACCATCAGGTGCAAATTTATCTCCTAATAAAACATTAAAAATTTTAAAAGACTCTTCTGGCCAAGCCAATTGCATTCTGAAAAGCAACGACATTGCAATACCAATTACTCCCATTACAATACCTGTAAGTAAGTATTGCTTAGCAATCATTTTGTGATCAATACTAAAGATATATTTAGTAATGAACGTGTCTTTATGATGATGTTCGTGCTCGTGATCGTGTCCGTGATCGTGACCGTGCGCTTCTGCTGACATATATGTGTACTTTAAATTTTCTTAATAAATATTATCTCATAGCCACTTTAGCTACAACTGCCTTAACTGTATCGATAACTGCTTTCACAGTATCTTTAGCAGTGCTATCTGTGCTCGCTTTTGCTTCTTCACCAGCCTTCTTTTCAGCATCTGCAGCAGCGGCAGCTTTAATATCCTGAGCTAATGTAGTTTTTTCGCTTAACCATTTTTTATAATCTTCCGGAGTGTCAACAACTACTTTCATTTGCATGTTGTAGTGAGAAGCTCCACAAATTTTATTACATAATAATAAATAGTCAAATGTATAAGGATCTAAAGCTGTTCCACCTTTAGCCACTAACTCAACGCTTTTTTCAGCTCTAAGTTTGTTGATGTGTGCAACTTTCTCCACCATAAACGGTAACTCTCTGTATTCAGAAGTTGTGTAAGTTGGAATAAAAGCAAATTCAGTAACCATTCCAGGAACGCAGTTCATCTGTGCTCTAAAGTGAGGCATGTAAGCTGAGTGTAATACGTCTTGAGAACGCATTTTGAAATGTACTTTTTTACCTTTTGGAATATGCAATTCACTAACTACGATATCATCCTGAGCATTAGGATCAGACATGTCTACTCCTAAAGTATTTACACCTTCAATTAAACGAACGTTTGCTTTTCCTAAAACATTGTCCTGACCCGCATATCTTGCTGTCCATTTAAATTGTTGAGCGTATAATTCAATTTCTATTACGTCTTCGTCTTTATCAACAAACATAATGTTGTTCCAAGCGTACAATCCGTAAAGGATTAAACAAGCTAAAACTACAGATGGAATAATACTCCAAATTGCTTCTAATTTATTACTATCAGCAAAGAATAAAGCTTTTTTATCTTTATGTCCTCTGTTTTTAAAAGAGAACCAGTATAATAATCCTTGTGTAATAACCTGAACTGTGAATATTAATACCCATGTAATGTTCATTAAGTTATCTACTAAAAGCCCGTGCTCTGAAGCCGGTGTATGAAGTGCTAAATTACCCCATTTCAATAAACCGTAAATCGTAAAGATATAAATGAAAGCTAAGAAGCCAAACATGATATACCCCTGAACATTATTATCATTATCGGATGCCACTTGCGAATCGTCCGAAGAAGCGGATCCCACTTGCGTAAGATCGAATATCTTGGTCAATTGCCACAATGCAACTGCTAATAAAACTAAAACTATAATTACCAACAAACTTGTCATCTGTTTACTTCTTTAAATATTAATAATGAAAATGTTTACTTTCTTCAATGAAAGGATTTCTTTTTGCTAACAAAGGAGCTTTAGTTAATGCAGTAAATACAACAAAAATAAATAAACCTAAGAAGAAAAGAATAGATGCAATTTCAGAAACTCCAATAAACCATTTATCTCCAACTGTAGCAGGCATAATCATATTAAAGAAATCAACATAGTGTCCTAACAAGATCACTACACCAGCCATTACAATAACCCAGTTAAGACGTTTGAAGTCTGTATTGATCAATATTAATAATGGGAACAAAAAGTTCATAACTACAGCTCCAAAAAATGGCAAGTTGTATAATTGAATTCTAGTTACGAAATAAGTAACCTCTTCCGGAATGTTTGCGTACCAGATCAACATGAATTGTGAGAACCATAAGTATGTCCAGAATACACTGATACCAAACATAAATTTAGCTAAATCGTGAATGTGACTTGTATTTACATATTCTAAATATCCTTTAGATTTTAAGTAAATAGTAACCAATGCTATTGTAGTAATACCGCTTACAAAGAAAGAAGCAAAAACATACCACGCAAATAAAGTACTGAACCAGTGTGGGTCAAATGACATAATCCAATCCCACGCCATGATAGACTCAGAAACAATAAAGAATACTAAGAATCCCGCAGAGATTTTGAAGTTCTTTTTGTAGTAAAGATCATCATTAGCTTCGTCTTGAGCTAAACAATTCTTTCTGGAATAGTGACGGTAAATGTTCCATCCTAATAAAAAGATTGCTGCTCTAACGATCCAGAAAGGAAAGTTTAAATAACCTGATTTTCCAGCAATGATTGCATCGTAGTTTGCATGTTTTGGATCTGTAACTCCTTCTCCTAACCATACAAATATGTGATTAAAATGCAATCCGCAAAGTACCAGAATAATAAAGAATATTACAGAACCAGCTGGTAAGTAAGCTGTGATTCCCTGCATTACTCTGAATAAAACCGGAGACCATCCTGCCTGAGCCACTTGTTGAATAGCATAAAAAGCTAATACTCCCATAGAAAGCAACAAGAAGAAAATAGAGGCAACATATAATGCTGACCAAGGCTTGTTTTGCAATTGGTGTAATACGTGTTCTAAATGTTTTTCATGTTCACCTGCGGCATCAACTTTCGCATGCTCACCACCTTCGTGTGAATCATGTGAAACTTTTGCAGCTTCATGAGAAACTGCTGGAGTTTCTGCGTGCGCTGCACCTTTAAGTGAATCATGTGAAGCTTCTGCTGTATCATGAGAAGCTGCCGGAGCTTCTGCATGTGCAGCACCTTCATGTGAAGCTTCTGTAGCTTCATGACCTGCAGTTTCATGAGAAGCCTCTGCAGCTTCACCATGTGCAGCTCCATGAGAACCATGAGCATCTGCAGCTAGTATTTTTTCAACTTCTTGAATATCTTTAGGTGCATTTAAAAAACCATACCCAATCCCTAATAGGCCAAGAACCATTAGGACGATAGAAAAAGTTTTTAATTTACTTGAAAATGTATACATATCTATTACGATCAGTTTGTTCAACAATTATAATTGGCTTTTTAGTTTTAGAACATAGTCAGCAACTAACCAACGTTCGTGGGCACTTAATTGATTTGCATGTGAACCCATTGCATTTAAACCATAAGTCTCAACGTGAAAGATACTTCCTTCAGTGATAACTCTGTCTTTATAGCTAGGTACTCCAAGAAATTTTTCTCTTTCAACCAATTTACCTTTACCGTTTCCAGTTGCACCATGGCAGCTGATACAGTAAATTTCGAAAAGTTCTTTTCCTTTTTCAGAACTTTTTTCAGCTTCAGTCAAAGGTGATTTTAAATTTGCTTTCGCTAATTCATAACCAGCAGTTGAATTCTCATACTCATAAGGTTCAAAACCTCTATTGATAGTTCCTTCTACAGGAAGCTGTCCTTCTTTTCCTCCTTTAAATATTTTTGCTTCTGTATATGGCTCGTAAGCAACAGATTCATACATATTTGGGAAATACTGATAGTTTGGTGCCGAATTATTGTGGCAAGATGAAACTAAAATAGTTATACCAACTAAAAGTGTTATTTTATATATCCTTTTCATAGCTACAATTAATTCTTTTCGATTACTTTAACTTCAACAGCTCCTGTTCCTTCGAAAAAAGAAACTAATTCTGCTTCGTTATCATTTACAGCAACTTCCATTAAGAAATGGTCGTCTGTTGTTCTTACATCAGGATTTTCAGCTTGTTTGAATGGCCACAATCTACTTCTCATGTAAAAAGTGATCACCATTAAGTGGGCAGCAAAAAATACAGTCATCTCAAACATAATTGGCACAAAAGAAGGCATATTCTGAATGAAACTAAAACTTGGTTTTCCACCAATATCCTGAGGCCAGTCATGAATCATGATATAACTCATCATGAATGTTGCAACAGAAATACCAACACATCCGTATAAAAATGCACAAATTGCTAATCTTGTTGGTGCTAAGCCCATAGCTTTATCCAATCCGTGAACTGGGAATGGAGTAAAAACCTCTTCAATATGATGATGAGCAGCTCTGGTTTTCTTTACTGCATCCATCAAAATATCATCGTCATTATAAATGGCGTATATTACTTTATTACTCATGGTGTGAATCTTTATTTGCTGCTCTTTCTCTAATATAATTATCTCCTGTTCCTTTCAAAATTGTTTTCACCTCCGCCTGAGCAATTACAGGGAATGTTCTGGAGTATAATAAAAACAATACGAAGAAGAAACCAATTGTTCCGATGAAAATTCCAATATCAACGAATGTTGGTGAGAACATTGTCCAAGAAGATGGAAGGTAATCTCTATGTAAAGAAGTAACAATAATTACGAATCTTTCAAACCACATTCCGATGTTTACTACAATCGAAATAATGAAGGAGAACATGATACTTGTTCTTAGTTTTTTGAACCACATGAACTGTGGAGAGAAAACGTTACAAGTCATCATCGACCAATATGCCCACCAGTAAGGTCCGGTAGCTCTGTTTAAGAACGCATATTGCTCATACTCTACACCTGAATACCAAGCTACGAATAACTCCGTGATGTAAGCAACACCAACGATAGAACCCGTGATCATGATAATGATGTTCATCAACTCGATATGTTGTAGTGTAATGTAAGCTTCAAGGTTAGAAACTTTTCTCATAACGATCAACAAGGTGTTAACCATTGCAAATCCAGAGAATACCGCTCCTGCAACGAAGTAAGGAGGGAAAATCGTGGTATGCCATCCTGGTATTACAGAAGTAGCAAAGTCCATCGATACAATGGTGTGTACAGAAAGTACAAGTGGAGTAGCTAAACCTGCAAGTACTAAAGATACTTCTTCAAAACGCTGCCAGTCTTTTGCTCTACCGCTCCATCCAAAACTTAGGATAGAATATACTCTTTTATTGAAAGGTGTTATTGCTCTATCACGTAGCATTGCAAAGTCAGGCAATAAACCAGTCCACCAGAAAACTAATGATACCGAAAGATACGTTGAAATTGCAAATACGTCCCAAAGTAATGGCGAGTTAAAGTTTACCCATAAAGATCCAAATTGATTTGGAATAGGTAAAACCCAGTAAGCCAACCATGGACGACCCATGTGAATAATTGGAAATAAACCTGCCTGAACTACTGAGAAGATAGTCATCGCTTCAGCAGAACGGTTAATAGCCATTCTCCAACGTTGACGGAAAAGTAATAATACCGCAGAAATTAATGTTCCGGCGTGACCAATACCAACCCACCAAACGAAGTTCGTGATATCCCAAGCCCAACCAACTGTTTTATTTAATCCCCATGTTCCGATACCTGTAGATACAGTGTAAATTATACAACCTAATCCCCAAAGGAAGGCTATTAATGCGATTGAAAATACAATCCACCATTGTTTGTTTGCAGGCCCCTCAACAGGTGCAGCTACATCTACTGTTACATCGTGATAAGATTTATCACCTATAACTAAAGGTTTTCTAATGGGTGCTTCGTAGTGAGACGACATAATCCTTTATATTGTTTCTAATTAATAATTTTACTAAGTATTTCTAACTTTTACATGATAGAAAACGTTCGGTTTTGTACCAACATGCTCTAATAAATGATACATTCTTTCGCTTTCTGCTAACTTAGCAACTTCGCTTTCTTTATCATTTACATCTCCAAACACCATAGCTCCAGAAGAACAAGCTGCAGAACAAGCGCAAGCATTGTTGAATTCATCTTTTGCTACAACTCTTCCTTCACGTTTTGCCTGAAGAATAACAGCTTGTGTACTTTGAATACAGAATGAACATTTTTCCATAACTCCACGAGAACGAACGTTTACGTCTGGGTTTAATACCATACGACCTAAATCATCATTCATGTGATAGTCGAATTCACTGTTTTTGTTGTACAAGAACCAGTTGAAACGACGTACTTTGTATGGACAGTTGTTTGCACAGTAACGAGTACCAACACATCTGTTGTATGCCATGTGGTTTTGACCTTGACGACCGTGAGATGTTGCTGCAACCGGACAAACTGTTTCACAAGGAGCGTGGTTACAGTGTTGACACATTACTGGTTGGAATGCAACCTGTGGATTGTCTCCTGGCTTTTCCATTTCATTAAATGTAGATAATGAACTTGATAAACCTGCAATTCCTTCTTTTCTTTCGTTATCACCTTCAAAAGTGCTTTCAGAAGAATAGTATCTGTCGATACGTAACCAGTGCATATCACGGCTTCTTCTTACCTCTGCTTTACCAACAACAGGAACGTTGTTCTCAGCATGACAAGCAATAACACAAGCTCCACATCCTGTACAAGCATTTAAGTCGATAGAAAGGTTAAAGTGATGTCCTGTAGAACGATCAAATGATTCCCATAAATCTACTGTTGTAGCTTTAACTTCCTGGTGATCTAAAGATACCATTGGTTGTGGATTCCAATGTTCAGCATTTTCTTTGTTGAATACATCAAGGGTAGTTTCTTTAATAATATCTCCTCTACCCATTAATGTTTTTTGTCCCTGAACACAAGCAAACTCATGCTCTCCATTTGCTTTCGCAATAGAAACAGACTGAACACTATTGAAATTTTTATATAAAGCGTAAGCATTTAAACCTACCTGCATTTCTTCTTTTAACGCTGCCTTACGACCGTAACCAACTGCTAAACCAACTGTACCAACAGCTTGTCCTGGCTGAACAATTACCGGTACATTTTCTAATTTAGCTCCGTCAGCAGTAGTAATAGTAGCATAACTTCCGTTCAAACCACCGTTAGCAACGATTTCATTTGACAATCCTAATTTTTTAGCATCAGCATTAGAAACAGTAACATAGTTATCCCATGAAACTCTGGTAATTGGATCCGGGAACTCTTGTAACCAAGGGTTATTAGCATGTTGTCCATCTCCTAATCCAGTTTTAGTATATAATACCAATTCGAAATCACCAGCAGCTTTAGATTTTGCAAGTGCATTTGCAGCAGTAGCTGCATCAACAGCACCTCCAGATAATGCAGAAGATCCAACTACCGCAACACCATCATGTAATACTTTGTTCCAAGAAGATCCTGCAGTAAATGCTGAAGAATTAGCTTTTAAATAATCATAAAAAGTACCTGCGGCACCATTTAATGACAATAAAACATCCTGAAATTGTTTGGTATTAAAAATAGGGCGAATCGTTGGTTGCGTTAAGCTATAAGTTCCGCTTGTTATTTCTAAATCTCCCCAAGACTCTAAATAATGAGGAGCCGGAGCAGCAACAGTAACAATTGAAGCAGTTTCATCTTCTTTTAATGAAAAAGCAACAGATGTTTTAACTTTTTTCAATCCTGAAACAAAAGCAGCTGAATCAGCTAAAGTGTAAGCAGGATTAACTCCACTCATAATTAAAGTATGAACACTTCCAGCATTCAGATCTTTAATTAATTGAGAAACAACAGCATTAGATCCTTTTCTAATTTGTCTTGCTCCTGCAGTAGTATAAGCTTCACTCGCCAAAATTTGGTTGATAGCTAAAACTAATAACTGAGCGTTTTTATCTTCGATTCCGGAAACCAGAACCCCTTTAGATCCGGCAGCTTTTAATTGCTGAGCAGCTTTCACTACTTCAGCTTTATAAGCAGCATCTAAAGTAACAGGAACAGAAGCACCTGCAATAATGTTATATATTTGAACTAAAGCCTGTTTTTGAACAGCAGTAGTCATAGGAACACGCTTATCAGCAGCTGCTCCGGATAATGTCATATTTGATTCGAATTGGAAGTGACGAGACATTTTTCCGTTTTGCGGAATACGTCCTTTTGCATATCCACTATCGTACCCACCACCTTGCCAGTCTCCTAAGAAATCAGCACCAACAGATACAATTAAATTAGATTTTGAAAAATCGTAATCAACTAAAGCTCTTTGACCATAAACAGCCTGAAAAGCATCTAAAGCCTCAGATGAAGAAACTGCATCATAAACAACATGCTTAGCATTTGGATTTTTAGCAATAAATTCAGCGATTAATTTTTCAGTAGATGGACTTGCAAGTGTATTTGTTAATAATACAACCTGTTGGTTTTTAGCTTTTGCTTCAGCTAAACTCGATTTAATTTTTAAATCAACAGCTGACCAAGAAGTTTGTTTACCATCTACTTTTGGCTCTTTTAAACGAGCGCTATCATACAATCCTAAGATAGATGCGTGAATTCTCGCATTGGCTGCAAATTTAGCACCAGCGATTGCATTGTTTTCAATTTTAATTGGACGACCCTCACGAGTTTTTACCAAAAGATTAGCAAAATCAAAACCATCAAATACAGTAGTTGCATAATAATCTGCAACACCAGGAATGATTTGCTCTGGTTGTAAAACATAAGGGATAGACTTGTGCACAGGACCTTCACATGCAGCAAGTGTAACTGCCGCAGTACTAAATCCTACGTACTTTAAAAAGTCACGACGTGAAGTTCCAGATGAAGCTAAAGCATCTGCATTCCCTAAGAATTCATCTGTAGGAATCTCTTCAACAAACTCGTTATTTCTAAGCGCCTCAACAATAGAACTATTTTCTAGTTCTTCAACACTTTTCCAGTATTTTTTGTTTGATGACATTGTATATAAATATTAAAATCTTAATAATTCGATTAATAGTGGCATTTACCGCATTCTAAACCTCCCATTTGCGCTGCAGTTAATTTCTCTACACCGTATTTTTTAGAAAGTTCAGCATGAATTTTATCATAGTATGCATTTCCTTCCATCTTAACATCAGTTTTTCTATGGCAATCAACACACCATCCCATTGTTAATTTAGAGTATTGCTTCATGATTTCAAATTCTTCCACAGGACCGTGACAAGTTTGACATTCGATACCTCCAACAGTAACGTGTTGAGAGTGGTTGAAGTAAACAAAATCAGGTAAGTTGTGAATACGAACCCATTTTACTGGCTGCGTTTTTCCGGTATAAGCTTGTTTTGCCTTATCCCAACCAACTGCATCATATAATTTTTGGATCTGAGCGTCGTAAAATGCTTTGCTGTACTCAGGAGTAGCAGTAGTTTCAGCAACTTCAGAGATGTTTTTATGACAGTTCATACAAACATTCAAAGATGGAATACCAGCAGTCTTACTTACACGAGCAGCAGAGTGACAATATTTACAATTGATTTCGTTATCACCAGCGTGAATTTTATGAGAATAATGAATTGGCTGAATTGGCTCATAATTTTGATCCACACCAACTTGCATTAAATATCCGTACACAAAATATCCACTTGCCAATAGCAAGAATATTGCAGTAACTAATACCAAGAACTGGTTTCTAGCGAACGCTTTCCAGATAGGAGTCGTAGCTTCTTTAGGAGCAACTACAATTCCGTTATTACTAGCTACTTTAGTCAATACTTTGTTCACCATGAACAACATCACAACCAATATAGCCATTACAAGTGCAAGTGCACCTAAAATAATATTGTTTGAAATACCACCACCGTCAACATTAGTTCCCGGAGGAGTTGCAGCCCCACCAGCAGCAACAGCTGGCTCAGCTTTTACTTCAGAAGTATACGCGATAATATTATCAATATCTCCTGTTGATAATTGAGGAAAAGAAGTCATTACTGACTTGTTGTTTTCTTCAAAAAGTTTTACTGCTACAGGATCACCTGACTTAATCATGTCAGAACTGTTGTGAACCCATTTGTAGATCCAAGCAATATCATGCTTTCCAGCAACTCCCCTTAAAGCAGGACCCGTTGATTTGGCATCTAATTTGTGACATGCAGCGCAATTTGCATTAAAAAGTTCTTTCCCTTTTACCGGATCACCACCAGCAGTTGCAGCCGGAGCGGCAGCAGCTTCAGTCGCCGCAGGAGCAGCTGGATCTTGAGCAAATGAAGTTAGGGAGAAAAGCAGCGTTAGCGATAAGCTAAGCAGCAATTTTCTTGAGATCGAATTATGGTTACCCACCTTTTTCATATAGTATAATAATTATCTACTAATTTTTGGTATGATTTTTTCTGTAGTAAATCAACAAAAAACTAATACCTTCTTTTAAAACTTGCACAAAAATACGACTTATGTGTTATTCTCAAAACCTTAAAATAGTCTTAAATATCAATTTATATCAATTCTAAATAATATCAAATTTTCGCATACAAATTTTAAATACTATTTTTGTTCAAAAACCACCACATTATGAGAATTTTAACCCCATCCAAAAGAGTTTTCTTCACGCTAACAATGATCACTTTAGCTTACAACATTCAAGCTCAGGATCAAAATTTAACACTAAATCAAGATCCAAAATTTGAGCAATTATTGAATGACAAACGCAAAATTAACACATCAATAAGTACAAACGACACCTATAAAATTCAAATCTTCAGCGGCAAAAGCGAAGAAGCAAAGAAAACGTTATCGGATTTCAAAAGAGAATACAGCAACATCGATGGAACCATAATTTTCAACACTCCAAACTACAAGGTAATTGTTGGAAATTTCAAGACCAGAATAGAAGCAGAAAGAAACCTGGCAGACATCAAAAAGAGACACAAAAATGTTTTTCTATTAAAGCCAGGAAAGTAAACTCTTCATTAAAACAGAACAATCAAAAAAAGGGCAGCTCCAAAACGAAGCAGCCCTTTTTTCATAACTTATTCTGATCACAAAATACAATCTTCCACATCCTCTTATCTTTCTTTCCAAACATTACCCCCCCCTTATCAGTAGCTAGCCAAAACCTAAGATTACACCATACAGACAAGACTCTCACCAACATCAATATGCATACGCATGACGAATTCAAATCATCTCACCCCATGCGGAAAAGATAATCCTCCATCACTTAAAGCTCTCAGAAAGCAAATCCAATCATTCCACTTTAACACTTTCTAGTATACTCCAAATCGAATCTAAAAACTCGAGATACCGATACAAACAGACGAGTCAACAACATTAAACGATTGAACACACCCTCATCACACAAATAACCTTCCATCAATTATCCATATTTCGCAATTTACCCCCCCTATACCCTTGTTTCATTTTACAAACTGAAACAAAATATTACTCGGACTCAAAAAAACATCCCCAGACCTGAAACAATTATTAAGCAACTTATTCTTTCAAACAACAAACAACCTTGTCCCTATTCAGTCCGACTCTCTACTTCCACAAACACCCTTTTCTTCCAATCACCCAAACAAAACAAACTCTTTTTTACTCCAACAAAAAAGTCCCGGCAAAAGCCAGGACTCTAAAACATAAATATTGAGCAGTAAATCAAAAATGCATTTAATTCACCACCTTAATTCCATCTGCCATAAATCGAATTTCTTCTTTCGGCTTGTTGATCGCATCAATTTCAGCTTTTGATTTTTTAGCATCTTTAGCATAATGTTTCAACTCATCGACAGAGGTGATTTTCTTCTCGGCCGTACCTTCCAAAACAACATTCTTACCTTTTAATGCTGTTGGCACAAAAAAAGCATAGTCCTTCATTTTCACAAAGAAAGAAGATCCATCTTCAGTTTTAACAGTAACCCAACATCCTTTCTTCGGACAAACATCGGTCACGATTCCTTTCACCGATATATTTTCAGCCTTATTAGTCGTTTTTAAGTCGCTTTTCAACTTCTCAACCGTGATCGCTTTGCTTTCTGAAATTTTCGAAACATCGGCACCGTAATGATCTCCCACTACAGCATTTCCTGCCGGAGGAGCACTCTTTTCAACTGCTTCCTGTGAAAAAGACACTGAAGAAAAACTCGCAAAAAGAACGATTGCATATATAAATTTTCTCATAATTAAATATTTTTAATCAAAAATAGCATTAAAATTGAAATAAACGAAAATATTAATCACACCTCATTTTTTTAAACACCATAAACTTCGTTTATATATTCTCACAAAAAAAGTCCCAACTCTCGTTGGGACTTTTGAATATCAATATTGACTATTATTTCAATTTCTTTTTGATTGCTACTTCGTGGTAAGCCTCAATAACATCTCTTTCTTCGATATCATTGTAACCTTTGATCTGAATACCACAATCGTACCCTTTAGTAACTTCTTTAACATCATCTTTGAAACGTTTCAATGCCACAAGTTCACCTGTGTGCACCACTACTCCATCTCTGATTACTCTAATTTTAGAAGATCTCATAATCTTACCATCCATCACCATACAACCAGCGATTGAACCTACTTTAGAAATTTTGAAAATCTCACGAATTTCAGCAGTTCCTAAAATTTCTTCTTTCATCTCAGGAGCTAACATTCCTTCCATTGCATCTTTTAAGTCATCGATTGCAGCATAGATAATAGAATAGTAACGGATATCGATTTCTTCTTTATCAGCAAGCTGTCTCGCATTTCCTGCAGGACGAACATTAAATCCGATAATGATCGCATCAGATGCAGAAGCCAACATAACGTCAGTTTCAGTAATTGCTCCAACACCTTTATGAATGATATTAATTTGAATTTCTTCTGTAGACAATTTAGAGAACGAATCTGATAATGCTTCAACAGATCCATCAACGTCTCCCTTAAGGATTACGTTCAATTCTTTAAACTGACCAAGAGCGATACGACGTCCAATCTCATCCAATGTAATATGACGCTGTGTACGTACTGATTGTTCACGCATTAATTGAGAACGTTTAGATGCAATTTGTTTCGCTTCTTTTTCGTCTTCAAAAACGTTAAACTTATCACCGGCAGTTGCAGCTCCGTCAAGACCTAAAACAGATACCGGAGTTGAAGGCCCTGCTTCTTTAACAATATGTCCGCGTTCGTCATGCATAGCTTTAATTTTACCATGATGCTTACCTGCCAACATATAATCTCCAATTTTTAAAGTTCCGTGTTGAACTAAAATGGTAGAAACATATCCTTTTCCTTTATCTAAGAACGCCTCAACAACAGTTCCCTGTGCTGCTTTATTTGGATTTGATTTTAAATCTAAGATTTCAGCTTCCAATAAAACTTTCTCTAACAATTCTTTCACTCCTAATCCTGTTTTAGCAGAGATATCGTGTGATTGAATTTTTCCACCCCAATCTTCAACAAGTAAATTCATACCTGCCAGTCTTTCTTTAATCTTATCCGGATTAGCATTTGGCTTATCCACTTTATTGATTGCGAAAATAATTGGAACACCCGCAGCTTGTGCGTGAGAGATCGCCTCTTTGGTTTGTGGCATGATATCATCATCCGCCGCAATTACAATGATAGCAATATCGGTAACCTGAGCTCCACGTGCACGCATCGCGGTAAACGCCTCGTGACCCGGAGTATCTAAGAATGCTATTTTCTGACCGTTATCTAAAGTTACTCCGTAAGCTCCGATGTGCTGTGTAATACCTCCAGACTCTCCGGCAATAACATTTTCTTTACGGATATAATCCAATAAAGAGGTTTTACCGTGATCAACGTGACCCATTACTGTAACAATTGGCGCTCTCACCACTAAGTCTTCTTCTTTATCTTCAACTACCTCAATAGCTTCTTCGATATCAACCGTGATAAACTCTACTTCGTAACCAAACTCATCCGCTACAATTGTTAAAGTTTCAGCATCCAGACGTTGGTTCATGGTAACCATGATACCAAGAGACATACACGTTCCAATTACTTTTGTAATCGGCACATCCATCATGATTGCAATTTCACCTACCGTAACGAACTCTGTAACTTTAATTGTTTTACTTCCTTCGTCAAGTGCTCTTTGCTCATCATCTGATTTCTGACGGTGCGTTTCTCTTTTATCTCTTCTATATTTAGCCGCTTTAGATTTTCCACCTTTACCCTGAAGTTTTTCAAGAGTCTCTCTAATTTGGTTTTTTACTTCCTCTTCAGTCGGCTCCACTTTTGCTACAATTGCAGGACGGTTTCCTTTAACAAAACCTGGTCTCGCACTTCTGTTCGCATTAAAACCTCCTCCACCAGTATTTGGTGTAATTTTATTAGGGTTTGGAGTTCCCGGCGCATTACCTGTTGCAGGTTTTGGCGCCCCCGGAGTTCCCGGTTTAGGAGCGATTCTTTTACGCTTATTTTTATTAGCGTTATTTCCGGCTCCCGGAGCTCCTGGTTTATTAGGAGTTATCTTTGGATCTTCTTTCTTTTTCTTAGGCTTATTGAATTGAGACAAGTCAATTGTCTGCCCGGTAAGAGTAGTTCCAGATAATTTTTGATATTGTGTAGTAATTATTTCCTCAGCAGTGTTAGGATCAGTTGAAACAACCGGTTCCTGCGCTACTTTTGGAGACTCTACTTTTACTTCTTTCTTCTCTGTAATAATAGGTTTTTCTACCTTTTTCTCTTCAGAAACTACAGGAGCAACTACCGGCTCTGGCTGTACAATTTCTTTTTGAACAGGTTTTTCTGGTTGAGTTGGAGTAACAACTGCTTTTGGCTCTTCGGTTTTAGCCGGTTCCTCAGTAGTAGTAGAAACAATTGCAGGTTTCTTCGGGTTTAAATCAATTTTACCTACTTGAACAGGCCCTGTTACAACTGCTCTCGCTTTTATAACCTCCTGTTGTTTTTGGCGCTCTTCGTCTTGTCTGCGTTTGTCCTCAATTTCTTTCTCACGTTCAACACGTAATGCTTCTTTCTCTTTTCTTTTCTCTTCTCCTACCTCTTTAGAAGCTTCCTTATTCCCCTTATCGCCCGCAAATTGGCTTTGTAGGATATTAAATTCGCTATCAGAAATTTTCGCATTTGGATTTGCATCAATAGCAATACCCTTATCTTTTAGATAATCAACAGCTCTTTCTAACGAAATATTTAATTCCCTTAAAACCTTGTTTATTCTTATTACTCTCTCTTCAGACATATAACCTTTTTATTATTACCTTTTTCGTTGTGTTGTTAGAGCAGACAACTAACTGTCAAACTCTTCTTTTAGTATTTTCATAACATCAAGAATAGTTTCCTCTTCTAAATCTGTTCTTCTTACTAAATCTTCTACTTCTTGCTTCAGAATACTTTTTGCTGTATCCAAACCAATTTTAGCAAATTCTTCAATTACCCAGCCCTCGATTTCATCTGAGAATTCTGTTAATTCAACATCATCCTCATCTGCCGTTGCTCCTGCAACATCTCCTTCACGAATAACATCTAATTCGTAACCTGTTAACTGACCTGCTAATTTAATATTGTGACCTCCTCTACCAATTGCTTTAGAAACTTCTTCTAATTTCAAGAAAACTTCAGCTCTTTTGTTTTCTTCGTCAATTTTAATAGACGAAACTTTCGCAGGGCTTAAAGCTCTTGTAATAAACAATTGAATATTGTTTGTATAATTAATTACATCGATATTCTCGTTTCCTAACTCACGAACGATTCCGTGAATACGAGATCCTTTCATCCCTACACAAGCTCCAACAGGATCAATTCTATCATCATAAGAATCTACCGCTACTTTTGCTTTTTCTCCAGGAATACGCACTACATTTTTAACTGTAATCAAACCGTCGAATACCTCAGGAATTTCCTGCTCAAACAATTTCTCTAAAAACTTCTCAGAAGTTCTGGACATAATGATTTGAGGTTTGTTTCCTTTTAATTCAACGCTTTCAATAATTCCACGTACATTATCTCCTTTACGGAAAAAGTCAGACGGAATTTGTTTTTCTTTTGGAAGTACAATTTCATTTCCTTCATCATCGACCAAAATTACAACTCTTGGACGTACGTGGTGCACTTCGGCAGTATAAATATCACCGATAATATCTTTAAATTGTTTGTAAAGATTTGTATTATCGTGTTCGTGAATTTTAGATATTAAGTTTTGACGCAAAGCCAAAATAGCTCTTCTTCCTAAATCAATCAATTTTACCTCTTCAGAAACCTCTTCACCGATTTCAAAATCAGCTTCAATCATTCTTGCTTCTGTCAAAGTAATCTCTTCGTTTTCAAAATCCAGATCTTCATCAGCAACAATTACTCTTCTTCTCCAGATCTCCATATCTCCTTTATCAGGATTTATAATGATGTCAAAGTTATCATCAGAACCGTATTTTTTCTTTAATGCATTTCTAAACACGTCCTCTAAAATTGCCATAAGCGTTACACGATCAATAAGTTTATTATCTTTAAACTCTGAGAATGAATCGATTAATGCTAAATTTTCCATGCGAATTCTTTAATTAAAATGTTACTGTAACAATTGCCTCTTTAATTTCTGTATAAGGTATTTGTTGCTCTTTTTGAACTGTTTCTTTTCCTTTTCCTACTTTTTTCGGTTCTCTTGCTTTCCAAGACAAAATTATAAAAACATCGTTAGCTTCCACCAATTCTGCCTCAATTTTTTCAGTATTTGTAGTAACAATCAACGTTCTACCAATATTTTTAATGTATTGTCTTGTCATTTTCAAAGGCGACCCTACTCCAACAGATGCTACTTCAAGCGAAAAATCCTGCTCTTCACGATCCAGATTATTCTCGATTGCACGACTAATGTCAATACAATCCTGCAGCGCCACTCCATTATCACCATCTAAACCAACACTAATCTTAAAAGAGTCTGACACAGCCAGATCAATCAAAAAGATCGATGGCTTCTCCAGAAGAGCTTCTGTAATTAATCCGTTTACTTTTTCTTTAAATGTCATAATTTTATAAAAAGAGGGGACACTTAGTCCCCTCATTATTTAGATTTTAATAAATAACGGTGCAAATATAGTGTTTTTTTTATAAATCAAAATAAATAGATTAACCTAAAAATATTTCTTATCTTTATAATAGCATCAAAACTATCGATTTTTTAACTATTCAAGCCCTAAAACACCATGAAACGAATCCTAGTACCTACCGATTTCTCAGAACATGCAGAGGACGCTTTAAAAGTCGCCTCTCAAATTGCAAAGAAAAACAATTCTGAGATAATCATTTTACACATGCTCGAATTACCCAGCCAAATGAACGATGCTGTTCTAGGAGGCGCAAGCATCCCCGAAACAATGCTTTTCATGAAAAAAGCCAACGAAATGCTGGATCAGGTTTCATCAAGACCTTATCTGGACGGAATTCCGATTACGGAAATTGTAAAAATAGACAAACCCATTCATGGCATTACTCAGGTAAGTAAAGAATATGAAATCGATTTAATCGTAATGGGATCACACGGATCATCCGGCATAGAAGAACTATTAATAGGGTCAAATACCGAAAAAGTAGTTCGAAATTCTGAAATCCCGGTTTTAGTAATCAAAAAAGACACTACAAATTTCAATGCCTCTACTATTGTTTTCGCCTCAGACTTCTCAGAAGAAGCCAAAGAACCCTTCAAAAAATTCCTGAAATTCACGAAGGCTTTTGACTCAAAAATACACCTGGTCACTATCTGCACCCCTAACAGCTTCAAACCAACTCATGAATTACAAAAAACAATAGATGCCTTTGTAACCGAATTTAACCCGACCCATTACTCTGCTCATATTTACAATGACACCAACATCGAAAAAGGAATCATCAACTTCTCCAACAGCATCAATGCCGATATTATAGGAATGTGCACACACGGAAGAACTGGCTTTGCTCATTTTTTCAACGGCAGTATCAGCGAAGGACTTGTAAATCATGCCATCAGACCGGTACTTACCTTTAAAATTTAAAAAAAAATAAAACGCATAAAAAAAAGCCTCTCGATTGAGAGGCTTTCTATGTTGGTCTACTAGGACTCGAACCTAGAAAGACTGCACCAAAAACAGTTGTGTTACCATTACACCATAGACCAGCAGTGCTGTTAAGCGAGTGCAAATTTAAACCTTTTTTTAGTTTACACAAACTTTTTCTCAACAAAAATATCAATATTTCAGAATTAATAAATCGTAACCCCCCAGCCTTCCTACCCTCAAACCGTTTTCCCAACCCTAAAACACCACACAAACCTCACAAAACCAGTTATTAATTCCAAAAAAAACGAAGCACAAATTTTTTGATTTTTTTTTCACACACTCCAGTATTTTTTTTCTCAGCAGATACCGCATTTGAACAACACCCATTCATAAAGACCGAAAATCAAGAAAATCACAAATGGAATTTCAGAAACTTCAACCACATTACTCCTTGTTCTGAGAAGCACATATAACACCTGAAACACTATTAACAAAACAACAAACACCCACTTTAAAACACCATAAAAACAAAAAAAGAGAAAGTTTCACAACGCAAAACTTTCTCTTTTTATTTTCAAACATTTTTGAACTTAAAAATTCAACAACGTTTCTTTTTTTTTCACAAAACTAGACAAGTACGGCAAGTAATTGCTGAACAGTTACACCTAGAATTCGTGCTACCTCCCATATTGTCTTACCCTCATTCAGCAAGGCTAAAGCATCACTCAAAAGGCCTCCGCCTTTTACTTGTTTCATTTGAGTAGAATCCAACTCTGTAAAATTCATTTCTTTAATAGTTTTCATAATTTTAATTTTTTAGAATTATTAATTAGCTATAACAAAAAACTTATTCTACCATCAAATATACACAAAAAAACTTACAAACAACAATCAGTATGTACTAAATTTTCTATTTTTAAACCTAAACACACTTAACCAACCACTATCTCGTCAACACAAAAAAACTTAAAATCTATTAAATCCCCAACAAAATCTTATACTAACCGAAACATCAGCGCATAAAAAAAGCCTCTCGATTGAGAGACTTCTTATGTTGGTCTACTAGGACTCGAACCTAGAAAGACTGCACCAAAAACAGTTGTGTTACCATTACACCATAGACCAGCAGCGCTGTTAAGCGAGTGCAAATTTAGAGCTTTATTTAGTTTGTGCAAACTTTTTGAGCAAAAAAAATCATTTTTTACTGTTTTTTTCTCTTCAAAATCGCCAGCAAATCCACAAGTATTTCACAAACAACACCTTAATACAACCAAATACTTTTATAGATTTTTTTGTTAATGCTCGTTTCTTTAAACAAAAAAACATTTTCTTTGTAGGATATAAAAAATACGAAATTTTAACACCTAAATATGGCACAATTCAATTTCAATAAATGGAATACTATTATTGGTTGGTTTGCATTTGCAATCGCTTTAATTACTTATACATTAACTGTTGAACCTACGATGAGTTTTTGGGACTGTGGAGAATATATAGCTACAGCCGCTAAACTGGAAGTAGGACACCCTCCCGGAGCTCCTTTATTTCAAATGATGGGGGCTTTTTTCGCGATGTTTGCGACAGATGCACAACATGTAGCGGTAATGGTTAATATGATGTCGGTTTTTTCAAGTGCCTTTACCATTCTATTTATGTTTTGGTCTTCTTCTATGATTTTGAAAAAAATTATAGCACGTTTTGCCGAAATCGACCAAAACAATTCAATTGTTATTTTAGGAAGTTCTTTTGTTGGAGCTCTTGCCTACACTTTCTCAGACAGTTTTTGGTTTAATGCTGTTGAGGCAGAAGTTTACGCCATGGCCTCTCTTTTAATCGCCTTGCTTTTCTGGCTTGGTTTACGCTGGGAACAGGACATGGACAAACCAAAAGGAAACAAATGGTTATTGATCATTTCTCTTGTTATCGGACTATCATTTGGAGTTCACTTTATGGCTTTGTTAACCATTCCTTCTATTGGTTTTCTGTACTACTTTAAACATTACGAAAAAGTTACCATCAAAAATTTTCTTATTGCCAATGTTGTTGTAATTGGTGTTCTTCTCTTTATCTTCAAATTGCTTTTACCTTTAACAATGGAAGCCTTTGCTGACACTGAAGTTTTTATGGTAAACAGCTTTGGATTACCATTTAACTCGGGAACGATTTTCGTAACACTGCTTCTAATTGCCTTCTTCTATTTTGGATTAAAATATACCAAACAAAAAGGATTGATTTTTTACAACACTATTATTCTTTGTGTTCTTTTTATATTTATTGGATTCTCTACCTGGATCATGCTGCCTGTACGTGCCAATGCCAACACCGTAATCAACGAAAACAAACCTTCGGATGCCGCGGAAGTACTGGCGTACTACAATCGTGAACAATATGGAGTAAATCCTCTTTTTTACGGACCTCAGTACACGGAGTATTTCGCAGGTCTTGATGCAAAAAATCCTTATTCAGACAAAGCCCCTAACTACGAAAGAGATTACAAAACAGGTAAATACATCATTACCAATAATTTCAAAAACGCTCAGCAAAACTCTGACGATAACCAAAAAACGATTCTTCCAAGAATGTGGAGTACCGAAATGGGGCACATTCAGAACTATATCAACTTTACAACTCCGCCTAACTTCAGAATAAACCCTAATTATGACTACGAGCAGGATTTAGGAAAATACGGAATTGACGCCAGTCAGTTAACTGAAGAAGAATACAACAAAGCTACAGCTCAATTGCGAAATGAAGTTGAAAAAACAATTTCAGAATTCAGAAAAGCTTACGCGCAAAAACAAATTGATAACGAAGGTTATGTGAAATTCTTAAAAAGCTATGGTGATTACCTGATTATCGAAAAACCATCTGCTGTAGACAATTTCTGTTTCATGTTTGAATATCAATTCGGATATATGTACTGGAGATATTTAATGTGGAACTTCGTTGGACGCCAGAGTGACGTTCAGGGAAAATACGATAATATTGACGGAAACTGGATTAGCGGAATCAAAGCCCTTGACTCTTTACACCTTGGTTCACAAGACAATTTACCTTCTGATGTTACCAACAACAAAGGAAGAAATGTTTATTACTTCCTGCCATTTATTCTTGGACTTATCGGATTAATGTACCATGCCAACAAGGACTTAAAAAGTTTTTATGTATTATTGGCTCTATTCTTATTTACCGGAATTGCTTTAAAAATATACTTGAACGAAAGACCTTTTGAGCCTCGTGAAAGAGATTATGCATTAGTAGGATCATTTTATGTGTTTGCCATCTGGATTGGTTTTGGTGTTTATTCACTTTACGAAAGCATCCAAAAATATATCGCTCCTAAAATTGCCGGTCCGGTTATTATTGCTGCAAGTTTATTGGCCGCACCTGTTTTAATGGCTTCTCAAAACTGGGACGATCATGACAGGTCCGGAAGATATACTGCAGTGGCAATGGCAAAAGCATACCTAAATTCGTGCGATAAAGATGCTATTTTATTTACCATTGGAGACAATGACACCTTCCCGCTTTGGTATGCTCAGGAAATTGAAGGCATCAGAACTGATGTTAAAATCGTAAACACCAGCTTATTCATGACCGATTGGTACATTGATCAAATGAAAGCGAAAGCTTACGAATCTGATCCGTTACCAATATCCTTCACCCATGATGAATATGTGGGGGACAAATTGGATTATGTGGCTCACATCCCTAAAATTGAAACACGCTGGAACATTAAAGATTTTATTGATTTTATTAAAAATCCTAAATCAACTGTAGGCTTACAAAACGGACAAACAATCCATTTCTATCCTACGAACAAAATCAGAGTTCCTATTGACAAAAATGTGATTATCAAAAATAAAGTAGTTAATCCGAAATACAACGACTCTATTGTTCCTTATATGGATATCGACATCAAAGGAAGTGCTTTATACAAAAATCGCTTAATGATGCTTGACATTCTAGCCAACAATAACTGGAAAAGACCTATTTATTTTAGCGGAGGAGCTTTTGACGATGAAGATTACTTATGGTTGAAAAACTATTTGCAATTGGACGGAATGGTTTACAAATTAGTCCCTATTAAAAATGTTCCTTCAAAAGACGGAGGACCTATGGATATGGGACAAATGGATGCTGATAAATCGTACGATATTGTAATGAAATGGGACTGGGGCAATAGCAATGGTAATATTTATCACGATCCTGAAACCAGAAGAAACAGTATCACATACCGTACGAATTTATCCCGTTTAATGGATCAGTTAATTGCCGAAGGTAAAACTGATAAAGCCAAAAAAGTGATCGAACTGGCAATAACAAAAATGCCGGTAGACAAATTCGGTTATTACTCTTTAGTAGAACCTTTTGCAGGAGGATATTACAAAGTGGGAGAAACTGCCAAAGCACATGATTTGCTTAATAAACTGGTTCAGAAATACAAAGAAGAACTAAACTATTATGCCACTCTGACTCCTGGTGATCAAACTGACTTAGCGATTGACATCATTACTGACATCGAACGTTACAGAAGTCTATTACAAGTGATGAAAGAAAACAACGATCTTACTTTCTACGAAAAGCACAAAGTAACGTTTAATACTTATGTAAATGTTTTCGAACGTTTTGGAAGAGAAAAAGAATAATAAGATACGAAAAACATAGCAATTAAAAAAATGCAGCGCCGCTTGATTAGTAGCGCTGCATTTTTTAATTTTACATATCTGTAAACCAAAACAAAATGAGCTTTTATTGGGTAAAAACAAATTCATTCATCAAAAAGGTGTTTTCTAAATATTGTTGGGACATTCCAAACAACGAAAAGAAAATATACCTCACCTTTGATGATGGCCCAACTCCCGAGATTACAGACTGGGTCCTGTCTGAATTGAAAAAGTTTGATGCAAAAGCCACTTTCTTCTGTATTGGGAAAAACATAAAAGCTAACCTTTCTTTGTTTGAAAAACTAATCAAAGAAGGACATTCTATTGGCAACCATACCATGAACCACGTTAATGGCTGGAAAAGCCATACCGATGATTATATTAAAAATGTACAAAATTGTGCCGCTGTTCTGGAAGAGGAAAAAACATGCAACCTTATCTTTCGTCCGCCTTACGGAAAGATCAAAAAAGCGCAGTCTAAAATCCTTCGAAAATTAGGATATAAAATCATCATGTGGGACGTTTTAAGCGCTGATTTCGACCAGAGCATCACACCTGAGAAATGTCTTGAAAACGTAACAAAAAATGTAAAATCAGGAAGCGTTATTGTATTTCACGACAGCATAAAAGCCTCGCCAAATTTAAAATTTGCCTTGCCTAAAACCTTACACTTTTTAAAAGAAAATGGGTATACATTTGATATTATTCACTAAATAATATCCTTAAGAAGTAGTATTCTATAAATTAAATCGTTCCTGAACAATTCCTATAATTGTATTCGCATCCAGTTCGCCGGATTGTCTCCAAATCATCTGTCCTTCTTTATAAATCATTAAAGTAGGAAGTCCCTTAATACGCAGTGCTTCTGCTAATTCCTGATTTTTATCTACATCAATTTTGATCACCTTGGCTTTATCGCCAAGTGCAGCCGCAACATCCTTAATTACAGGATGCATTGATACAGATGATTCGTTCCAATCGGTGTAAAAATCAATCAACACTGGAACTTGAGCATTTATAAGTTCTCCAAATTTTGACATAAAACCAAAAATTTAATTCTTTTTTAATCTTTTAAAAAGAGGTAATTATATACAAATGTAGCATTTTTAACGAATTAAGCCACATTGTTCCCCTTTTTTAGTTCAATCACGGTTATTTCGGGCATAATCCCTACACGCCCCGGATATGCGTGAAAACCAAATCCACGATTTACATAAACATAACGACTTACATTTTCATATAAGCCTGCCCATTGTTTATAAATATACTGAGCCAGACTCCATTTAAAATAACCCGGAATTTCTATCCCAAATTGCATGCCATGTGTGTGACCTGACAAGGTTAAATGAAAATTTTTCGGATGATCTTTAATTACGTATTCCCAGTGTGTCGGATCATGGCTCATGACCACTTTAAAATCGCCCTGAGACACATTCTGAGAGGCTTTATCTATATCTCCGTACTTCGCAAAATTCTTCCCCCAGTTTTCTACACCAATCAGTGCAATTTTGTCTTCTCCTTTTTGAATGTATCGGTGCTCGTTTAACAGAAGCTCGAATCCAATTTGCCCATAAAGGCTTTTAATTTCTTCAAAATTTTCCTTTTTATCCTTTTCGGAAGGCCAGGTTACATATTCGCCATAGTCATGGTTGCCTAAAACAGAAAACTTCCCGTATTTATAGTTTTTTATTCTCTTAAAAGTCTCCAGCCACGGATGCATTTCTTTAGCATGTGTATTGACAATATCTCCTGTAAACAAAATCAAATCGGCTTCCTGAGCATTAATCAGATCAATAGCATAGTTTATTTTATCCGGATTGTCAAAACTTCCGCTGTGAACGTCTGATATCTGAGTAATTTTAAAACCATCAAAAGCATCCGGAAGATCCGGAAAAAAGACAGTTTGCTTGATTACCTTAAAATTGTATTTCCCTTCAAATATTCCATAAATCAAGGAAAGAAAAGGAACTGCTGCTAATCCTAAGGCAATCTGACTGATAAATTTTCTCCTCTCGGGCATCATTTCCTTTTTTGGAACATTATACACGAAATAATTGACGATGCTTACTCCTATTCTAAAAATATCCTCACCAAACATAAAAAGCGTAAGAACAATTTTTGGCACATAAACCAATAGCATTAATCCTGTTGTAAACATAAATTGTTTCGTTTGTCCAACAGACCGATCAATTTGCGAAAAAGAATAAATGATAAAAATTAGAATTAGTAAACTTATAACCTGATAACTAATCAAAACCCATCTTAACTTGATTAAGGCCCGAAACGCCTGGTAAGAATAGTACTCAATAAACAATAGAAGAGCACAAAGAATTAGAAACTTAAGGATCATTATTTTTAGTTTTAAGCAAAGTAACAAAGAATGAAAATCTTATGGCTTTTTATTATCAAAAATTTAACGCTGTTAATGACAAAAAGCTGACAGATTACTCTATCAGCTTTTTTTCTACCAAATTTTTAAAACCTTTTAAAATCCACAACATGTGTTTACCGAAGTAAACTATACCTTTTTATTTTTGTGTTTTTGCTGCTTCCGGTTTAGCGGCTGCTTCTTTTTTCGCTTTTTTATCTGCTTTTTTCTCTTTTTTAGGGGCTTTTGCTTCTTTTACAGGGGCTGATTTTGCTGGAGTTGTTTGAGCGTTCACCATAGCAACTGTTCCTAAAACAGCTACTGCTAACATTACTAATTTTCTCATGATTTTAGTTTTTATGATTATTATTATCTTCATTTATTATACCCCAAAGATATTCTCACAAAATGAAGATAAAATGAAGATTAGGCCTGTCTGAAAAAATTAACTTTTAATTATGTTTTTGCTCTCCGGGAAACAATAATGTAAAGGTGGTTCCTTTATCAATCTCAGACGTGACCTTAATTTCAATATGATGAAAAGAAGCAATACTCTCTGCAATAGCAAGCCCTAACCCCTGCCCTTCCTGATCTGAACTAAGTCTGGCAAATCTGTTGAATATCTGTTCTATTTGAAAATCATTCATCCCAACACCGGAATCGGCAATAGAAATAAAATAGTTATAGTCCTGAAAACCATCCGCAACACTTATGCTGCCCTGAGGTTTATTGTATTTTATGGCATTGATAACCAAATTATAAATAAGAATATGAATCAGCGTTTTGTTTCCTGTAAAAGCATAATGATGGTTCATCTTATTCCAAAACTGAATTTCTCTGTCGTCGATACGATCCTGTAAGTCTTCCTGCAAATCGGTAACCATTTCATGAAAATTTATATTCTCGTTGGCTTCATATTGATTGTTTTCTATTCTGGAAATCAACAATAAATTATTAATGATTTTTTTGAGCATATCCAATGTTTTCAATGCTCCTGCAATTTTATCAATGGCATTATCATCTAAAGATTCATTTTGCAATAAGTTCTCAAATTTACTTTTGAGCAATGCAATTGGCGTTAACAGCTCGTGGGAAACATTTGATATGAACTGTTTCTCCTTTTTAAAAAGCTCCGCAATACGATCCATCATTTGGTTTAAAACAGAATCGAGTTCTCTAAAATCATGAGACCTGACTTTGATTGGAGTATGATCAAAAGCTTCAGGTTCATTGACCCGCCTTATCTTGGTATCAATAATTTTATAAAAAGGCTTTAATAAGTATTCGATATAAAAAGTATCTGCCAAAAAAGTAATCAATAATATCACCACAAAAACGATAATAATAAAAAATCGAATGATAAAAGTAAGGTCTTTTACTTCTCCCAAATTGCTTCCAATTTCGAGCTGGTATCCCTGATTTCCGAAGGTAAAATGATACTGCAAGATTCTGTATTCGTTTTCTTCTCCTTCAATAATTCGGTAGTCATTACTAAAAACAGGTTTTTTCTGATCGTGTTTTAGAGAAGATTTTGAGAGCACCAAAAACTCGCTGTGAAGAGTTGAAAACTGTGAATAGGTTTCGGTCGAATCACCTGAATTTTCAATAAAGTCATCGATTTCATTCTGATTCAGATGTTCAATAAACTTCTGCTTCTTTTCGAGCAGCCCGTTATTGATATGTCTGTACACCACATTTTCTACCAAAATAGGCAGCATCAGCCATAAAATAAAAATAACCAACAGTCTTGTCAGCGCATTAAAAATAGCCAATTGATGTTTTATCTTCACAACCTGTATTATTTATTCGTTTATACGATATCCTACATTTCTAACGGTTTCAAACCAATCAATTTCTGTATGCTTGTCTAATTTTTTTCGAAGATTTCTAACATGGACATCAATAAAATTAGAGTCGGAATTGACTTCCAGAATGTCTCCCCAAATATGTTCTGTCAATTGCAGTCTCGTAATTACTCTGTTTTTATTAAGGACTAAATACTGAAAAATATCAAATTCCTTTTTGGTCAGATTAATGGGCGTTTCATTATAACTCACCTTATAATCCTGAAGTTGCAATAAAAAACCATGAATGCTTAAATTATTCAAAGTAAAACCGTGCATCCTGCGAATAACCGCAAACAATCGTGCACTAAGCTCTGTGAGAGCAAACGGTTTGGTCAGATAATCATCGGCCCCCAGATGCAAGCCATTTACCCTGTCATCCAGTTCTCCACGGGCTGTAAGTACAATAACGGCCATTTTCGATTTCGTTTTGCGAACTGTTTTCAGTACTTCAAATCCATCTCCGTCAGGCAGACCAAGGTCCAGCAGCATAGCATCATAATCATTACTGTTTACCTCCTCAAGAGCATCACTGCAGTTGTGAACTATTTTACAGATGTAGCCTGCATTACACAGAAAATCATAAACTTCTGCCGCAAGTTCTTTCGTATCTTCAACAATCAAAATATTCATAATTCAACTTTTAAACGCAACTAAATTTAAGCAATTATAAAAAGTATTGTTGCGCATTATTAAAAAAATTAACGAATAAAAAAAAGCCAGTAAATTTCTTTACCGGCTCTCTTCAACCGCATTCTCATAATCATTACTTCTGTTTTGCTCACTGTACAATTTTTGAAAGCAAAACGAAAACAATTTTCCCTACTTCATTTTAGTTGTTTCTGCTTTCGGAGCTTCGCTTTTTTGCGATTTCATTTTTTTATCGGCTTTGTTTTTGTGATGTTTAGTTGCTTTCACTTCTTTTGCAGGAGCTGTCTGTGCCGGAGCTGTTTGTGCGCTAACCATTACACTTGTTCCTAAAACTGCCACGAGTAACATTACTAGATTTTTCATAACTTTTAATTTAAATTGATTTATCTTTTTTTTGCTTTTATAGTTTTATTTTTTTGCTTTTGGAGCTTCTGTTTTTGCTGATTTTACTTTTTTATCCGCTTTGTGTTTAGGATGTTTGGTTGCTTTTACTTCTTTGACCGGAGTCGTTTTAATATTTTTAGCCGGAAATGCATGTACCATAACACTGGTTCCTAAAACTGCTACTAATAACATCAATAAATTTCTCATGATTTCTACATTTTTATATTAATACCTTTTATTTTACAGATCAAATTTACCCTCGTAATATGAAGACAAAATGAAGAAATCATGCCCTATTAAAATTTTAACTTTAATTTATAAAAAAAGCGACCGGAATATCCTGTCGCTTTATCGCATGTTTATTTAATTCTGTCTTTTTTAAAAGCCCAATCCTAAAGTCATCGAAGTAACTGCCGGAGAAAAATCAACTGTTTTTGTTGCTGTACCGGTAGTTAGGTTAATCTTATAAACAGACTGCACACCACTAACTGTTAATACTGCAAAGGCTTCATTACTGTTACCTCCTATGTCAAAACCATTCATTCCTGTGGCTGTCACTCCAAGACTACCTACTAATACTAAAGTTCCGTTGTTTGGAGGATTTTGCAGATATAAACTATTAGTACCGGAATCGATAACAAATAACTGTGTAGTCGAAGCTTGTGCAAAATTATTCGTGTAAGCGGCAGCTGTAACAGATGGTGTCCCTGGGTTAAGACTTAGATCTGTAGCAGCAACAACCCCCGTGTCCGGATGCAGTCGGAGATTTTGTCCTGTATTGCTTACTACACGTATTCTGTCAACCGTGGGATTAAAATCAAAACCAAAATTTTGTCCGGACAATGTTGGCGACAATCCAGCACCAACAGCGGTGACTTGTCCGTTTGAAGAATTAATCGTTAAAAGTCTACTTTGATTGGTCAGGGCATAAAGCGCTCCGTTTGCTGGCCTGAAATCCAAACCAACTACCTGCTCACTTGAATTCATCCCCATAAGAGCAACTGAATTTGAAGTTCCTGTAACCGGATTAAATCGATACAAAATGTTTGTTTCGGATGTTGCGAAAGCGATAAGTTTTGTTTTAAAGGCTACTTCAACAATTTGTTGTGTAAAAACCCCGACCCAGGTCGCTTCTCCATTCGTTAAATTAATTGTATACAATCTTGATTGGCTATTTTTATTGTTTACCGCTATTCCCAAATTCGAATCGGGCTGTATGTCAAAACCTCCAACTCCCGAAAAATCAACTTTTAAGCTCCCTACTTCCTGAAGAGCTCCATCATTTGGGGGATTTTGCAGGTACAATTTATCCGTAGCATAATCAATATCGAAAAGCTGTGTCGTCGTACTTCCTGAAAGACTATTGGTATAAGCAATCGCTCCTACCTGAGCATTCGCTACCCCATTAATATTTCCGTCGGTTGCAGCTACAGTTCCGAGTTCGGGATGCAATCTCAGATTTTTTCCGTTATTAGACACTAGGCGCACCCTGTCAACTGTGGGGTTAAAATCTATAGAAGACGATGTTCCTTCAATTGCCGGAGAGAAAGATGCTGTTCCTAAAGGTGTCGCCAATCCCGAACTTTCATTTATGGTATATAATCTGCTGGTAGAGCCTAATCCGTATAATTGGCCTGTAGCAGGTCTGTAGTCAATACTAATGATACTCTCGCCTGATTGTAATCCTGTTATCGAATAAGAACGAACAGGAGTTTTTAAATCTTTGGCATTAAAGTAGAAAACTTTGTTATCATTGCTTAATGCGGTGAAGTCTACCGGAGGGGCAGTACTAGGCATTGGTTCTGGTTCTGGCTGAGGAATTGGAGTTCTGTCGTCATCATTAGAACATGCCCCTAAAAATGACATTAATCCCATCAAAAAAAGTGATCTCGGTGTAAATAAATTTTCTCTCATAACGCATTGTTTTTTATTTACTTACGGCAAAAAAAATCTTTTGGTTTGTAATTTTTCAAAGTTTTCACAAAATAGTTATCAAATCTTCCGGTATTTCTGAAAAACAAATAACAAAGCATTTTCTTCCCTAATATTATAGTGATATTCGTAACTTTGAAAATTGAATTGATAAATTGTACTTATGTCGTCACAAAAACGCCTTTTTCTACTTGATGCTTACGCTTTAATATTTCGTGGCTATTACGCCTTCATAAAAAATCCAAGGATTAACTCTAAAGGAATGGATACATCGGCGATCATGGGATTCATGAATTCGCTTTTGGATGTTATCAAACGTGAAAAACCGGATCATCTGGCGGTAGCTTTTGATAAAGGTGGAAGTGACTTGCGAAACGAATTATTCCCGGAATACAAAGCCAATCGTGATGTAACACCGGAAGCCATAAAAATTGCAGTTCCTTATATATGTGAATTATTAAAAGCCATGCACATTCCGATTATTGAAGAGTCAGGTTTTGAAGCCGATGATTTAATTGGAACTATCGCCAAACAAGCAGAAAAACAGAATTATAAAGTTTTTATGGTAACTCCCGATAAGGATTTTGCCCAATTGGTTTCTGAGAATATCTTCATGTACAAGCCTGCCCGTATGGGGAATGGGATTGAGATTTGGGGAGTTCCTGAAGTTTTAGCCAAATTCGAAATCGAACGTCCGGAACAGGTGATCGATTTTCTTGGTATGATGGGTGACGCTGCCGATAATATTCCGGGACTTCCGGGAGTTGGCGAGGTAACTGCCAAAAAGCTTCTTAAGGAATTTGGAACAATGGAAAACCTATTAGCGAATACAGACAAGCTGAAAGGAAAAATGAAGGAGAATATTGAGGCCAATAAAGAGAAAGGATTGTTATCTAAAAAACTGGCTACCATTTTATTAGACTGCCCGGTAACTTTTGATGAAAACGATTATGAATTAACACGTCCTGATATTGAAAAAACCGAAGCTATCTTCCAGGAATTGGAATTCAGACGAATGGCGGAACAATTCGATAATTTGTTTAAAACAGGAGGCGAGAATGAAACAACTTCAGTTCCGGTTTCTGACGCTAAATTGTATAAAAAACCACAGCCTAAAAACGAAGATCAGTTTGATCTCTTTGGAGGAGGCTCTACCGAAGAACATACAGAAGCAACCCGAACTTCTTTTTACAATACTTTAGAAAATACCCCTCACTCCTATCAGGCGATTCAGGGTGATCTGGGAATAAAATTACTTTTACAGAACCTGCAGAACCAGACTGCTGTTTGTTTTGATACCGAAACTACCGGTTTAGACGCTTTGCACGCCGAATTGGTTGGTATTGCATTCTCTTACGAAAAAGGAAAAGCTTTTTATGTTCCGTTTCCGGAAAGTCAGGAAGAAGCTCAGGTTTTAATTGAAAAATTCAGACCTTTCTTTGAGAATGAAAACATTGAGAAAATAGGTCAGAATTTAAAATACGATTTAAAAATTCTTTCTAATTATGACATAACTGTAAAAGGAAAACTTTTTGATACCATGATTGCGCACTACCTGATCAATCCGGATATGCGTCATAATATGGATATCTTATCGGAAACTTATTTGAAATATGCTCCTAAACCAATTGAGGAATTGATTGGCAAAAAAGGGAAAAATCAAATTTCAATGCGCGATGTAGCCCTTGAAGACATTAAGGAATATGCCGCCGAAGATGCTGATATCACTTTACAGCTGAAAGAAATTTTCACTACAGAATTAGACAAAACCGAAACGAAGAAATTATTTGACGAAATTGAGATTCCGCTAGTAAGCGTTTTAGCGGCCATGGAAACGGAAGGAATTCGTCTGGATGTTGAATTCTTAAAGGCGATGTCAAAAGAAATGGATGTTGAAATCAAATCATTAGAACAAAAGATATACGAAACTGCAGGAGAGAAATTCAACCTGGCTTCTCCTAAACAGCTGGGCGACATTTTGTTTGACAAACTTAAAATTGGCGGAGCAAAGCAGAAGAAAACCAAAACCGGTCAGTATGCAACCGGCGAGGAAGTTTTAACTTATTTAGCCAACGACAATCCAATCGTAAAAGAAATTCTGGATTGGCGTCAAATGGTGAAATTACAAAGCACTTACATTCTGGCTTTACCGGAACAGGTGGACAAAAAGACACAGCGTGTTCATACCGATTATATGCAGACTGTTGCCGCAACAGGACGTTTGAGTTCTAACAATCCGAATTTACAAAACATCCCGATTCGTACCGAAAGAGGGCGTCAGATTCGTAAAGCTTTTGTCGCACGCGATGAAAACTATACTTTAATCTCTGCCGATTACTCGCAGATAGAATTAAGAATTATTGCCGCTTTAAGCGGAGAAGAAAATATGATTGCCGCTTTTAAAAACGGAGAAGACATTCACAAAGCAACCGCCGCCAAAGTTTTTGATGTGCCTTTGGATGAAGTTTCCCGCGAACAAAGAAGCAATGCCAAAACGGTTAACTTTGGAATTATCTATGGGGTTTCTGCTTTTGGACTGAGCAATCAGACTTCTTTATCCCGCAGTGAAAGTGCCGCTTTGATCGAAGCGTACTACAAAACATATCCAAGACTGAAATCTTATATTTCTGAACAAATTGAATTTGCGCGCGAAAAAGGATATGTGCAGACCATTTTAGGCCGTCGTCGTTATTTGAAAGACATCAACTCGGCAAATGCAGTGGTTAGAAGTGCCGCTGAACGAAATGCTGTAAATGCACCCATCCAGGGAAGTGCTGCCGATGTGATCAAAATCGCGATGATCAACATTCATAAAAAACTAAAAGACGAAAACTGGAAATCTAAAATGCTGCTTCAGGTGCATGATGAGCTTGTGTTTGATGTTCACAATGACGAACTCGAAAAAATTCAGCCTATGATCAAACACGAAATGGAAAACGCCTTTACGATGGCAGTTCCTTTAGAAGTTGAACTTGGAATGGGTAAAGACTGGCTCGCTGCACATTAATAATTTTAGATTTACATGACAGACGATTTTAAGCCACCTATTAAAACCAGAACAACGAAAAAATTACTGGCGATAGCAGGAGCTCCAAAAAAGTGGAATCCTCAGGCATACAAATTGGCAATTGACGAACTCTACAACCGAAAAGTCAATTTTAAATTAATAGATCAGGCTAAATATATAGAAAAGAAAAAGGAAAATCTTGAGGCATTAAAAATTTCCAAAGAAAGTTATAGCATTTTTGACTTTATATTTAATTTAGGAGAAACACTTATAGAAATTATATTCGCTTGGGATTTAGAAAAAGAGGGGTATTTGCGTAAAGCAGAACAACAAAAGAAATTCAGAATACTATTATTTTTTCTAATCTTATTTATTCTTTTACTTTTACTTTAAACATAAAA